>JAOZQC010000486.1 GCA_029932425.1 Planctomycetota bacterium
TTGAGACGGGTCACCCGGCCGTGGTCCAGGCGCCTCTCGTTCGGCTCCCCGAGGATCCGGAGCACCTCGCCCGCCGTCATCCCGGGTCGGATCCCCTGGTACTGGGCCCAGGTGAGCTCGTCACCCGGGTGAAACGCCCCGGCGATCGTCCCGCAGGCGGGAAGGAAGGCGAGCCACAGCACGACCGGAAGCCAGATGCGGGGTTGCATGGCGGTGGTCCTCCTCGAACGCGGGCCGGCAGCCCACCTCGATGATAGGCGCTCCGTCCGGGACGGGCAAACGGTTCGCCTCAAGCGGGGTCGAGCCCGTTTCCGATGAGGAGGCGGAGGGACACGGATGCAGAGACACCTTTCGATCGCGGTCCTCCTTCTCGGGCTTCTCCTCGCCGCAAGGCCCGCGCGGGCGGCGGACCGGATCCTCCTGAAGACGGGGGCCATCCTCACCGGCCGGATCGTCAAGGAGACCGACCGGTCGGTGACCATCGAGATCGAGGGACTCGGGAAGCTCGTGGTGCTCCGGTCGAAGATCGCCTCCATCGAGGGACGCCCGCGAAGGACCGAGTCCCCGGCGCCCGCCCCGGCCGTTCCCGCGCCGAGACCGCGGGAGAAGCCGGAACCCGGAGCCGGCGCGGGCCCCGCGTCCCCTTCCCCTCCCGCCCGGGATCCCGTGGACGTTCCCTGGGAGGAGGTGCGGGCGGGACGGACGGTGCTCCTCATCTGCCGCGGGGAGGATCACGGGGGATGGCGGGATCCGGGGCGGAGGTTCCTCGGGCGGATCGACGCCGCGGGGCCGAGGCGCCTGAAGATCGAGGTCGACCCCGAGGCGGGGGTGCTCGGCTTCGCGTGGATCCCGAAGGAGCGGGTCCGCCGGATCATCCGCATCACCGGGTATCCCGAGCGGCGGTTCTTCTTCTTCGAGGGGATCGAGACCGGGGCCTGGATCGAGGGGAAGACCCGGAAGGGCCGGTTCGCCGGCCGCCTGGCCGCGGTCTCCGGGGACGGAACGGTGACGATCCTCCACCCCGAAGGGGGCAAGGTCCGCACCGTGGACCTGCCCCTCGAGGAGATCGTCACCCTGTCCGCGGTGATCCGCGGAAAACCCCTGGCGGAGACCCTGGCCGGCCTGGTGCCCGGGGAACCCGTCACCCTCCGGGTGCGGGGGCGGGAGGAGCCCGTCCGGGGTCTCCTGCGGGAGAAGGACCGCGCCTGGCTCACCCTGCTCGCGGCGGGGAAGGAGGGGGAGCCTCCGGGGGAGGTGCCGGTCTACCTGGGGCTTCCCCTCACCGAGGTCCGGGTTCTGCCGGAGACCCTGCGCCCGGCCTTCCGCGACGCCCGGCTCGGCGATGCGTTCACGGCGGTCACCGCGGAGGAGAGCGCCACCGCGGTCGTCCGGCGTTCCTTCACCGGCCGGCTCCTGGGCGCCACCACGGAGGAGATCGTCCTCGACACGGGCTCCGGGAGGAAGATACTGCCCGTCTCCGGGATCGTCCGCCTCTTCCGCCCCGATCCCGCCCGGACGGAAGCCCTCCTCTCGGAACGGGACGCGGCGGGCGGGGAGTCGGCGCTCGCCGTCCTCCCGGGGATGAGCCGGGCCGAGGTGGAGAAGCGCCTGCCCGGCGAGCACCCGGGGATCGACCTCCTCTACGAGGAGGATCGCGTGGTCCGCGTCTACTGCCGCTCGCCCTTCACGGGTCCCGTCTTCGGGATCCGGATCGGGGAGCCGGTGGCGGACGCCCTCCGGGACACGGATCTCGACTTCGACGTCCAGATCGATCCGAAGTCCGAGGACCCCACCGCGGTGACCACGATGCTCTCCCATTCCCTCCGGGGCCTCGTGGTCCGGCTCTTCGTCACGCGGTCCGGCACCGTCCTGGCCGCGGAGGTCTCGGCGCGGTAGCCCCCTCCCGCCGCGCGCCCCGCCTCCTCCCTCGGGGCCGGGGAGAAGGGGCGCCGCGGTCGTGAATTCCACCGCCGCCGGGGACCTTCGGGTAACCTTCTGGAATGCCTCCCGAGACCTTTCGCGGGTACTCGCTGTACCCCTTCCAGCGTGACGCCATCGCCGCCATCGAGGCGGGGCGGTCCGTGATCGTGGCCGCCCCCACCGGGGCCGGGAAGACCCTCGTGGCCGACTACGCCATCGAGCGGGCGCTCGGGGAGGGGGAGCGGATCGTCTACACCTCCCCCGTCAAGGCCCTCTCGAACCAGAAGTTCCGCGACTTCCGGAGCCGCCACGGGGACGCGGTGGGCATCATGACGGGAGACGTGACCATCCACGGCCAGGCCCCCCTGCTCATCATGACCACCGAGGTCTTCCGGAACACCCTCTTCGAGGACCCCTCCCGCCTCGACCACACGCGATACCTGGTGTTCGACGAGATCCACTACCTCGACGACCCGGAGCGCGGCACGGTGTGGGAGGAGTCGATCATCTTCGCGCCGGACCACATGCGGTTCATCTGCCTCTCCGCGACGGTGCCCAACGTCCGCGAGCTGGCGGCCTGGATCCGGAAGGTGCGCGGCCTGCCCATCGACGTGGTGGAGAGCCGCGACCGGCCGGTCCCGCTGCGGCACGCCTTCCAGGTCCCGGGCGCCGGCATCCAGCCCATCGGCAAGGCCCGGGGGCGCCTGGAGGGCCTGCGCCGGAGGCGGGGCCGCCGACCCCGCGACCCCACCGGCCGGGAGCTCATCGAGCTGCTCTGGAAGGAGGACCTGCTCCCCGCCCTCTGGTTCTGCTTCAGCCGGAAGGACTGCGAGAAGCTCGCCCGTTCCCACGCCCGGCGCCGGCTCCTCACCACGAAGGAGCAGAGGAGGATCCTCGCCCTCTTCGACGAGCTGAAGGAGCGCTACCAGCTCTCCCCGGGCCGCGACACGACGCGGCTCAGGGCCATGGCCGAACGCGGATGCCTGTACCACCACGCGGGCCTCCTCCCCATCCACAAGGAGATCGTGGAGAGGCTCTTCACCTCCGGGCTCGTGAAGCTCCTCTTCACCACGGAGACCTTCGCCCTCGGCGTGAACATGCCCGCCCGCACGGTGGTCTTCCACTCCCTGAAGAAGTTCGACGGGGTGAACATCGACTGGATGCGCACCCGCGACTACTACCAGATGGCGGGGG
>JAOZQC010000053.1 GCA_029932425.1 Planctomycetota bacterium
CTGGCCGGGAGGATATAGAACCCTCTGCGCCGGGCAGCCTGAGGTCGATTGCGGGAGCGCACCCACCGCTGCCGATCTCCAACCCCAGCCCGCGGAGAAACGGTAGAGTAGATCCATGCCGCGTCCCCTGTTCACACCACGGGAGATCACCCTCCCTGCCTTGGTCCTCGCGGCCGTCCTCCTGGGACAGACGGGCCAGCTTCACCTGCGGGGCCGGAACATGCCGGCCTTGGTCGCGGCGGTCCTCGACAAGACGGGCACCCTGACCGCCGGCCGCCCGGAGGTCGAGGAGGTGCGCCCGGGCCCGCTACCCGAGCACAAGGTGGAGACCGTCCGGGCCCTCCGCGAGGAGGGCCGCCGCGTCCTGGTGGCTGGAGACGGCGTCAACGACGGGCCGGCGCTGGCCGCCGCGGACCTCGCGGTGGTGATGGGGAGGTCCGGGACCGACGTCGCGCTCGGCCTGTCGGGCGCCACCCTGGTGGATGATCGCGTCGAGCGCCTGCCGCTCCTCCTCGACCACGGCCGGCGGGCCGTCGGGGTGATCCGCGGCAATGTCCGGGCGGCCATGACGATCAACGCCGCGGGCGTCGTCCTCGGCGCCCTGGGCCTGATCGGCCCCGTGGCAGGGGCCGTCATCCACAACGCCTCCTCCCTCGCCGTGGTGCTCAACTCGGCGCGGCTCGCGTGGGGCGGTCGGCGTGTGCCGGAGGGCGACTGAGGCCCGGTAGCCTGAGGCTCGCCCTTTTTTGTGCCGCCAACGGCCGCGTCTGGCAAAAAAGGGAGTATGCGATTCGCGTTCAGCACGCTCGGGTGTCCCGGCTGGCCCCTGGCGCGGATCGTTGGGGAGGCCGGGCGACTGGGCTTTGCGGGCGTCGAGCTGCGAGGCCTCGAGGGGGAGCTCGATCTCCGCCGGTCTCCGGACTTCGCTCCCGGTCGGGTCGCGTGGACGCGGGATCTCTTCGAGCGGGCGGGGATCCCGGTCGTGAGCCTCGACTCCTCCGCCCGCCTCATCTCCGACGATCCCGGGAAGGAGCACGCGGCGATGCGGGAGGCGGAGGACTACGTGGCCCTCGCCGCCGCGATCGGCGCCCCGCTGGTGCGCGTCTTCGGAGGCTTCATTCCCGAGGGCGTTGCGTTCGAGGACGCCGCGCTCCGCCTGGCGGAGCGCCTCTCGGAACTCGGGGACCGGGCCCGGGCGGTGGGCGTCGCCGTGGCGATCGAAACCCACGACGGCTTCCTTACCGGGGAGGCCCTCGCCGAGGTGATGCGGCTCACCGACCACGAGGCCGTGGGCGTGCTCTGGGACGTGGGCAACTGCCACTTCTCGGGCGAGCCCGTCGAGAGGACCGCCAGGCTACTCGGCCGCCACCTCCGGCTCGTCCACGTGAAGGACGCGGTCCGGGACGGGGACGAAGCCAGGCTCACCTTCCTCGGAGAGGGCGAGGTGCCCCTCCGCGAGGCGCTCCGGGCCCTCTCGGCGCAGGGGTACGCCGGCTTCCTCTCCTACGAGTGGGAGAAGGTGTGGCAGCCCGACCTCCCGGAGCCGGAGGAGGCGTTCCCGCAGTACGTCGCGAAGATGAAGGAGTACCTGGACGGATGAAGAGGACCCGCCTCTACACCGCCTTCCTCGGAGGGAAGAAGCCCGCCGGCGTTCCGGGGTGGCCGAACGCCCCGTTCGACCCCGAGATCGCCCGCCGGGAGTGGATGGCCCGCCTGACCGAGGAGCACGGCGACGAGTTCGAGTTCACCGGGGGCGACCTGGTGCCGTGCCGGGAGGATGGAACATGCTCCGTGGGCGGCTACGTGGCCGAGCCCCTCCCCTGCCGGGGCCCGGCCGCGTTCGACGACCTGCCGGAGCACGTCCGGGAGGGGGTCCGGGCGGCGGACGGGGTGCTCGTCGTGGCGCTCTGCATCCCCGGCTGCTCCTGCGAGTTCGGCATCCTCGCCACCGGGAAGCCCACCGTGGTCGTGAACAACCCCTACGGGGGGGACGGCCTCTTCCTGCACGCCAACCGCTTCGTGAAGCGAAACCGCCTGCGGGCCGTCCTGGTGAGCTCCTCGGACCCCGCCGACACGCGCTCCGCCCTGCACCTCCTCTCCGTCGTGCGGCGGATGCGGGAGACGAGGATCCTCGACTACATGGACGCGGTCTCCGAGTGGGGACTCCGGCCGGGCGAGGAAGCCGACGTCCGGGAGGTCTTCGGCACGGAGGTCGTCCTCCGGCCGGGGGCGGAGCTCCTCGAGCACGCCGCCGGGGTCTCGGAGGCCGCCACCCGCCGCCTCGTGGAGAAGTGGATCGGCGGGGCCGCGGAGGTCGTGGAGCCCACGGAGGAGACGGTCACGGAGGCGGCCCGGACCTACCTCGCCCTCCGACGCGCGATGGACGAGGTGGGGGCGACCTGTGTCACGACGGACTGCCTGAACTACGTCTACCGGGACCGGTTCCCCGGCTACCCCTGCCTCGCGTTCTTCGAGCTGATGGACGAGGGGCTCATGGGCGTGTGCGAGGCCGACGTGTTCTCCGCGCTCACCAACCTGCTGGGGCTCTACCTCACCGGAGCGCCGGGCTTCGTCTCCGACCCGGCGATCGACACGGCCGGGAACCGGGTGATCTACGCCCACTGCGTCTGCGCGAGAAACATGCTGCCCGGCGAGCCGCCCGCCCCCTACGTGCTGCGGAGCCACGCGGAGTGCGGCGAGGGCGTGTCGGTGCGGGTCGAGGCGCGCTCGGGTCTCCCCATGACGACGGTCAAGCTGCACCCGGTGGACCGGAAGCTCGCCCTCCACAAGGGCGTCGTGGTCGGCAACGTCGATGTCGACTGGGCCTGCCGGACCAAGATCGCCGTCGAGGTGCCCGACGCGCAGGCGCTCCTCGACGGCTTCAACGTCGAGTGCGACTTCGGCTGGCACCGTGTCTCCTTCTACGGCGACCTGACGAGGGACTTCCGCCGTCTCGCCACGCTCTACGGGCTCTCGGTCGTGGAGAACTCGTGATGAGGTTCTTCGACTGCAATGCGACCCTGGGCCGGCTCGCGGTCCCGCTGCCGGGATACTTCGAGAGCGCGGAGGCGATGGTCCGGGCGATCACGCGCGCCGGCGTGGACGAGGCCCTCGTCCACCAGGCCCTGGCGAAGGAGTACGACCCGGAGACCGGCAACCGGAAGCTCCTCGAGGAGATCGAGGGCTTCCCGAACCTGCACCCCTCCTTCTGCGTGCTCCCCCACCACACCGGCGAGACCCCGGCCGGACCCGGGCTCGTGGCCGGGCTCCAGGCCGCCGGAGTCCGCGCGACCCGGGCCTTCCCGAGGTCGCAGAACTGGTCGCTCGCCGAGTGGTCTGCCGGGGTGCTGCTCACCGCGCTCGAGGAGGCCTCGATCCCCCTCTTCCTCGACTTCGCGGAGACGAGCTGCGACGAGGCGTACGCGCTCTGCGAGCGCCACCCGGGCCTGCCCGTCGTACTCTGCGGGGCGCCGTTCCGGCTGAGCCGGCTCGTCTACGCCCTGCTGGCCGAGACGACGAACCTCCGTCTCGACACCTCCTCGTTCCAGCTCTTCGCCGGGATCGAGGATGTCTGCGCGCGGTTCGGCGCCGAGCGGCTACTCTTCGGGACGGCCGCGCCGCACTTCGACCCCGCGCCTTCCGTGATGGCCGTGAGGTACGCGGGCGTCTCCGAGGAGGAGAAGACGATGATCGCCGGCGAGAACCTCCGCAAGCTCCTGGGGCTCACGTCATGAAGAAGACCGTCCTCGTCCTGGCCCTGGCTCTCGCAGCCTGCGGCGCAGACCGTGTCGCCGAGAGTCCCGAGGCCCACTACACCATGGACTACATCGACGGCGGGCAGGTGCCCGTCCCGCCGGAGGCGATCTCGCCCTTCGAGCAAAAGGACGTGACCTACGTGTCGGAACCGATCCTCGAGCTGGACTCCGACTGGAACATGGACGTCAAGCTGTTCAGCAAGTACCGCTACACGAACGAGTTCGTCGAGAAGTGGAGGGCGAAGTACGGCTACACGCCCACGCTCCCCGTGATGACGCCGGAGGAGTTCTTCGCGGCGATCGACCTCGACCGGCCGGGGCTCGAGGAGGTGAAGACGGCCGTCTCCCGCGCGGACTGGTCCGCGGCGCGGGACGCCTGGCTCGCCTACCAGGCGACCCGGGAGAGGCCGTGGCACCTGAAGGCCCGCCGCCCCACCGAGGAGGCGGGCCGCGCCGCCGTGAAGACGGCGGACGAGATCCTCGCCGACCCCTCCTTCCCCGCCTGCCGCCCCGGCACCAGGTTCTCGCTGTGGGGGCTCATGCGCCCGCTCGAGACCGCGTACCTCCACACCGGCGACGCGAAGTACGCCCGGGGTTGGCTCACCATGTTCACCCACTGGTATGAGACCTACCGCCCCCCGGCACAGCGACCGAAGATGTACATCTCCTTCGCCTGGATGCCCTACTGGCGCACACTGGCCGCCGGGAGCTCCGCCCGGACGCTCTGCGAGAGCGAGCGCTGGCTCGCCGAGGCGGAAGGGCTCGACCCGGACAGCGTCTTCAAGGTCTACCAGTCCATCCTGGAGCACGCGCGCTACCTCCGCCTCGTGAACGACGTCTACCTGCCGAGCAACTGGCAGACGGCGCAGTGCCTGGGGCTCATGAAGATCGGGACCTACTTCCCGGCTTTCAGGCGGGCCCCCGCGTGGCGGGAGCACGCCTGGCGGCTGGCGTGCGATCACATGGTGCGCGAGACCTTCGACGACGGCACGCACTGCGAGAACTCCGTCGGGTACGCGGTCGGCGTGATCGACCTCTACCGCGACACCGTCCGGCTCGCGCGGAGCGCGGGAATGCCCTTCTCGGAGGAGGCCCGGAAGAGGTGGAGGTCGATGTACTTCTGGGCGGCCAAGATCCTCCCCCCCACCGGGAGCTACGTGCCCTGCGGCGACAACGGGATCGGGGCGGAGGGAAGCCTGGTGAAGCGGGCGATCATCCCGGGCGCTCTCGAGTTTCCCGACCCCGTGCTCAAGTACTTCGCCTCGCGGTATCCCGAGGAGGTCCGAAGAACTGCGGAGGAGGAGTTCGAGAACACGGCCGAGGTTCTCGCGGCCTACGACGAGGTCGTCCCCGAGGAGCCGCCCTTCACGTCCGTCCTCCTCCCGGACACCGGCTGGGCGGTGATGCGGGAGTCCTTCGACACGCGCTCTGGGTACCTCTTCCTCGACTACGGCCGGGACGAGGCGTGGCACAGCCACCCCGACTTCGGCTCGTTCAACCTCTGGGCCTTCGGCCGCCCCCTCGTCGTCGAGTGCGGGAGGACCGGCCCCTACGAGGCGGACGTCTCGAAGCGCTGGTACAAGCAGACCATCGCCCACAACACGGTGATGGTGGACGCGCGGAGCATGCGGAAGTGCGTGGACAACCGACTGAACCGCTGGTGGTCGGGCGGGGCGTACGACTTCGCGGACGCGACGAGCGACGGCTACCGCTGGATCGGCGTCCTCCACCACCGGCGCGTGCTCTTCGTCAAGCCCGACTACTTCCTCATCACCGACTTCCTGCCGGGCCCGGCCTTCTACGGGACGAGCTTCCAGACGAGCGGCTACCACGAGTTCGACTGGCTCGCCCACTTCCAGCCCACCAGGCTCGAGATCGACGCGGAGACCAAGCGGATCGACACGAGAAACGACGACGCCAACGTCGCGCTCGTCCCCCTGAACGCGGGAGAGATCGAGGTCCGGGAGAGCGTGGGGCCGACGTCCACTCCGGAGGGCGCGGCCGAGGCCCCTTACGTCTCCCTCCACCGGGAGGGGATGGCCTTCGTGCAGTTCCAAGTCCTCCTCCTCCCCTACGAGGGTGGTGAGCGTCCCGGGATCGGCGTGACCGCGCTCCAGGCGGACGAGACCGACCGCGTCCACCGCAAGAACGTCGGCTACGAGATCGCCCTCCTCGGGCGGAAGGACGTCCTCCTGGAAGCCGCTGATCCGCGGAAGATCGCCGCATACGGGGACTGGGAGTTCCGCGGCGCCTTCGCCCACGTCCGCGACGCGGGGTCGCGGGAGGCGCGGTTCTTCCTCGTCGAAGCCGACCGGCTCGCGCGCGGGGGTGTCCTGCTCTTCTCCTCTCCCGACCCCGTGGGCGCCGTGGAGTTCGCGGTCACGGACGGCGTCCTCGAGGTCGAGACGAACTCCGACGTCGAGGGGGTGAAAGTGTACGCCCCGGGCGTCACGAGGGTGACGGTCGGGGGCCGGGAGCACGGCTTCGCGAGGGAGGACGACCTGGTCGTCCTCGAATAACGATGGACTACTTCGAGCGGACCGCGCGCGAGGGAAGGCCCTTCGCGGAGGCCTTCCTGTTCGACTGCCACGGCCACTTCGGACCCGACGCCGGCTTTTTCATCCCCGGCACCGACCTCGCCGAGTACGTGGCGGTCCTCGACCGGGTGGGCATCGACCGGATCGCGGTCAGCGCGTTCGCGAACGGCATCCCGGCCGGCAACGACGCGGTCGCCCGGGCGGTCGCCGCCCGACCGGACCGGCTCGTGGGCTACGCGCGGATCAACGCGAACTACCCGGAGATCATGGAGGCGGAACTCGCCCGCCGGTTCGACGAGGAGGGGTTCTTGGGGATCAAGATCCACCCCTACTGCGACCAGGTCCCTCCGGAGGACCCCCGCTACGAGCCGGTCTTCGCCTTTGCGGAAGAGCGGGGGGTCCCGGTCCTATCCCACACCTGGCAGAGCTCGAGGTACCTGGACGCCCTGCTGGCCTACTGCGTCCCCTCGCGGTTCGCCGAGGTGGCCCGGCGCCATCCCGGGATGAACCTGATTCTGGGACACTCCGGAGGGGAGTGGGACGGGATCCTCGAAGCCGTCGAGGTGGCGAAGGAGAACCCGAACGTCTTCCTCGACACCGCGTCCTCGCGCCTCTACCCGGGCTTGGTCGAGATGCTGGTCCGCGAGGTCGGAGCCGAGCGCGTGCTCTACGGGTCGGACGCACCCTTCCTCTCGCCGGTCCCCCAGGTAGGGAAGGTCGTCTTCGCCTCGATCGGCGAGGAGGAGAAGAGGCTCGTGCTGGGCGGAAACGCCGCCCGGCTCTTCGGCTTCCCGGAGGGTGAGTGAGATGGTGGAGAGGCTCGCGATCGAGGGGGGGAGGCCCGTCCGGGAGGAGCCGCTGCCGCCTCCCTACCCCGGCGCCCTGGTCATGGGGGAGGAGGAGAAACGGGCCCTCCTCGAGGTGATCGAGAGCCGGTCGCCCTTCCGGTACTACGGACCCGCCCCGCAGGGGAAGGTCTCGGAGTTCGAAGCCACGGTCGCGGCCCGCCTGGGCGTCGCGCACGCCCTCGCCGTCACCTCCGGCACGGCGGCGCTGAAGGTCGCCCTCGTCGCCCTCGGCGTCGGCCCCGGCGCCGAGGTCGTCGTCCCCGCCTACACGTTCATCGCCTGCGTGAGCGCGGTGGTGTCCGCCAGGGCGGTCCCTGTGTTCGCGGAGGTGGACGAGACCATGAACCTCTCCCCCGCCGATCTCGAGAGCCGGATCACCCGGAGGACGCGGGCGATCATGCCGGTCCACCTCCAGGGGGTTCCCTGCGACATGGACGCGATCATGGAGATCGCCGACCGCCATGGGATCCCGGTGCTCGAGGACTGCGCCCAGTCGCTCGGCGCGACCTGGCGGGGGCGGGAGGTGGGCGCCATCGGGCGGATCGGAGTCTTCAGCCTCCAGATGAACAAGCTGGTCACCGCCGGCGAGGGTGGCTTCCTCGTGACGGATGACCGCGATCTCTTCCTCCGGGCCGTGCGCGCCCATGACCACGGCTACCTCCGGGAGTTCTCGGGGGGAACGCCGTTCCTCGGCGAGAACCACCGGATGAGCGAGCTGGCGGGCGCGCTCGGGGTCGTGCAGATGGGGAAGCTCGATGGCATGCTGGCCGCGATGAAGAGGGCGAAGCGCGCGATCGTCGAGGGGATCCGCGGAATCGACGGGCTCACGCTCCGGCCGGTCCCGGAGGGTGCCGAGGACATCGGCACGAGCGTGATCTTCTTCGTCCCCACCGCCAAGAAGGCGACGAGATTCATCGCAGCCCTCGACGCGGAGAACGTCGGCGCGAGCGCGATGTATGGAGGGACCGTCTACGACGCGAACCCACAGGTCAAGGACATGAGAACCGCCACCCCCGAGGGCTGCCCGTTCACCTGTTCCCTCTACCAAGGCAGGGTGAGCTACGACCACGGGATCTGCCCCCGGGCGGAGGATCTCGCCGGGCGGCTCGTCTACATCCCCCTCGCGCCGACGTTCACGGACCGGGATGTGGAGGATGTGGTGCGGGCCGTCGGCAAGGTGGCGGCGCACGTGCCGGACTGAGGAGGGGCACATGGCCGAGAACAGAGTGGATTTCCCCGACCTGATCGAGAGTGAGGCCGACCTCGCAGAGGTCCTCTCCCGGCCGTCGACGGACCTCGTCGAGATGATGAGACGCATCGACGGCGACCTCGTCCTGCTCGGGATCTCCGGGAAGATCGGCCCCGATCTGGCCCGGACCGCGTTGAGGGCGATCGAGGAGGCGGGATGCCGGAAGAGGGTGTTCGGCGTCTCTCGCTTCACCGAGGTGGGGGCCCGCGAGCGTTTCGCGGATCTGGACGTGGAGCTCGTCTCCTGCGACCTTCTCGATCCCGGCCAGGTCGCGGCGCTCCCCCGCATCCGGAACGTCGTCTACCTCGCTGGGAGGAAGTTCGGCACCGCAGGTTCCGAGGGGCTGACCTGGGTAACCAACGTCGTCGTCCCCGCCCATGTCGCGCGCCACTTCTCGGGGAGCCGGATCGTCGCCTTCTCCACCGGGGCCGTCTATCCGCCGGTGGCCCCGTCGAGCGGTGGCTGCACCGAGACGCACCCTCCCGGCCCGGTCGGGGAGTACGCCGAGTCCTGCCTGGGCCGGGAGCGGGTCTTCGACTATTACAGCCGGCAAAACGGCACCCCGACGGCGCTGATCCGGCTGAACTACGCCGTGGACCTCCGCTACGGGGTGCTCTTCGACATCGGGAAGCGGGTGCTCGAGGGGAAGCCGCTCGACCTCGCGATGGGGCATTTCAACACGATCTGGCAGGGGGACGTGAACAACCAAGCGCTCCTCGCCCTCGAGCACTGCGCCTCGCCGCCGGCCGTCTTCAACGTGACACGTCCCGAGGTGCTCTCCGTACGCGCTGTAGCTACGGAGTTCGCCCGGATCCTGGGGAGGGAGGCGGTCTTCACGGGCGAGGAAGGGCCGGCGGCGCTTCTCAGCAACCCGACCGCGACCGCGGAGGTCCTCGGGCGCCCGGTGGTGCCGCTCGAGGTGATGATCCGCTGGCAGGCGCACTGGCTGTTGGTGGGCGGACGGTCTCTCGACAAGCCCACCCACTTCGAGGAGACGGGAGGGCGCTACTGATGAGGATCGCGGACCTCCCCGGCGACCTCCGGACCGAGGTGCGGCGCGGCATGGTCATCCCGGCGCACCCCCTGGCCCTCACCGCCGACCGCAAGCTGGACGAGAAGCGGCAGCGCGCCCTCACTCGCTACTACCTCGACGCCGGCGCGGGTGGCATCGCCGTCGGCGTGCACACCACGCAGTTCGAGATCCGGCGGCCGGAGCACGGGCTCCTGGAGCCCGTGCTGGCCCTGGCCTCGGAGACCGCCGACGCCTTCTCGGAGAGGGAAGGGCGGGGGATCCTCAGGGTGGCCGGCGCATGCGGGGGGACGAAAGCTGCTGTCTCCGAGGCGGCGCTGGCGCGGGACCTCGGGTACCACGCAGCCCTCCTGAACCTCGGCGCCCTCCGGGACGAGGACGTGCCCACTCTCCTCGCGCACTGCCGGGAGGTCTCCCTGGTCATGCCCCTCTTCGGCTTCTACCTCCAGCCGAAGGCGGGCGGCCGGCACCTCCCCTACGGGTTCTGGAGGGGGTTCTTCGAGATCGAGAACGTCCTCGCCGTGAAGATCGCGCCCTTCGACCGACACCAAACCCTCGACGTCGCGCGCGCGGCCTGCGACGCGGGCCGGCAGGACGACGTGGCCCTCTACACGGGCAACGACGACAACATCGTGGTGGACCTGCTCACGGAGTACCGGTTCGAGACCGCCGCAGGTCCGAGGTCCGTCCGGATCGTCGGAGGCCTGCTCGGCCACTGGGCTTTCTGGACAAGGAGGGCGGTGGAGCTGCTCGAGGAGATCCGGTCCCTCAACGAGAGCCGCGCCGCCGTGCCGCGCGAGCTCCTGGTGCGGGCCGCCCGGATCACCGATGCGAACGCCGCCTTCTTCGACGCCGCCCACGGCTTCGCCGGCTGCATCCCGGGCATCCACGAGGCGCTGAGGCGCCAAGGGCTCCTCGATGGGAGATGGTGCCTGGACCCCGAGCTCGATCTCTCCCCGGACCAGGACCGGGAGATCGAGAGGGTCTGCCGCGCCTACCCGGAGCTTGCCGACGACTCCTTCGTCGCGGAGCATCTCGACCGCTGGCTCGCGGACTGACCCCGCCCCGGACGAATCTCACGAGTTCCTCGCAACCGGACCCGCCGCCCGCCGCTACACTCGGCGGCATGGGCGGTGAACCGGACACGGGTCTTCCGCGGGGACGAGCGGCCCGGCTCGATCGAGCCGCCGGCCTGCTGGCGTGCGTCCTCCTGGCGATCGCGATGGCGGCCGGGGCGCGGGCGAACCTGGTCGCGGATTCGGTCGACTACTACCTCAGCCTGAAGACTCCGCCTGAAGAGCCTGGTGGCGCCCGGGGATCCGCCAATCGTCTTCCCCGCGCCGTTCGCCGAGCAGCGCTCGCCCGGCTACGGCCTCGCCGCGGCCCTCGTTCACGAGGCGATCGAGGCCGTCGTCGCGCCGCTCGCCGAGACGACCGTCGTCCGGCATCCCCCGCGCAGGGGGCCGCCGCCTCCGGGGGCCGAACGCCCATCCCGCGGCCACGGGGCGCCCGCCGGTCCGCGGATGATCCCGCCCTGGCCCCTCCGCCTCTGCGACGTGCCCTTCCGGGACATCGAGCTGGACGGAGGACGGGCGCGCCTCCGCTGGACGATCCTGCTCGCCCTCGGGCTGACGAGCCTCCTGTTCCTCCTTGCCGGTCTCGCCGCGACCTCCGGGGCCCTGCGCCGTCGGCATCCCTCCCGCCCGTGGACCGTCCTGGCGCCGGCTGTCGTCCTCGCTTCGCCGGTCTTCCTCCGCGACGTGTTCGTACGACCGTTCTACGCGACGCTCACCGCGTACGGAGCGTGCGCGCTCTTCGCCCTCTTCTTCGTGCGCGCACGGGACGGTCGCCACGGGAGGGACGCCCTCGCGGCGGGCTTCTTCCTGGGTCTGCTCGTGCTGGTGCGCCTGGAGACGGGGATCCTGGCCGGCGCGACGGGCCTGGCCCTGCTCGCGAGCCGCCGTGGTGGCCTCCTCGTCCGCCTCGTGCTGGGCGCCTCCTGGGCCGTGCCCGCGTGGTGCATCCACAACCAGCTCGTCTTCGGAACCCCCCTCGAGCTCGCCATCCTGCGGGGAGACATCAACCGGATCGCCCTCGACCTCGACTGGATCGCCTGCGCGCTCCTTCATCCGGCCTCCGGCATCGTGGTCTGGTCACCCCTGATCGTCCTGGGGCTCACCGGTCTCTGGACCTCCCGTTCCTCGACCCTTCGCGCCCTCGGCGTCGGGTCGGCGGCCCTGATCCTGCTCTACCTCGTGAGGGTCCCGGTCATGGCGGAGCACGTGGGCGGGGACCCGATCATCATCGGCGACCTCCCGGTGGATCCGCCCCGGACGCGGGAGGACCTCCTCGGCCTGATCCGGTCGGACATGAACCGGTACGTGGGCGTGCTCGCTCCGCGCGCCGTCCTCGGCCTCCGGGGCCGGCTCGAACGGCGGGGGAGCCGCCGGCCCCGGCGCCGCGCGGTCG
>JAOZQC010000487.1 GCA_029932425.1 Planctomycetota bacterium
ACCCGATCGTACTTCCGGTGGTCGTCGTAGATGCGGACGAGGACCCGGGCCGCCTCCGGGGTGGCGGCCCGGACGAGCACGGAGATCATCGAGGTGCCGCTCCGGGGGAACTGCTCGAGGAACCGCTCCACCTCCCCGAGGAACCGCGGGTCGTTCCGCCGGGCCAGGTAGCGGACGGCGCTCGAGCGCAGGCCCTGGTCCGCGCCCGCCAGCACCTCGTCGAGGATCTCCCCCGGGAGCGGCTCCTTCCGGTAGGTGACCATGGCGGAGAAGGCGCTGTTCCGGAGTTTCCGATCCGACCCCCGGTAGAAGCCGAGGAGAGCCCGCCACGCGGAGGGAAGCGGGATCCGGGCGACCTGGTAGATCGTGTTGAGCCGGACGGAGAGGTCCTCGTCCTCCACCACCACCTTCCGGAGGAACCTCACGGCCTGCTCCGTGCCCAGGGCGGCGATGGACCGGATGGTCTCCATGCGCTCGGCGTAGGGCTTCCGCCTCTCCCGGAGGAACCGGTCCCGGAGCTCGGGGAAGGTGGCGGCCCGGGCCGATCCCGTCAGGGAAGCGAGGAGGAGCAGGCCCGCGAGGATTCGTTTGGGGGTGATCACGCCTTCGCATGATACAGAATCCGCATGCGGATCGGGATCGACCTCGGGGGGACGAAGATCGAGACGGTGGTCCTCGACGCGGAGGGGCGGGAGGCCTGGCGGCACCGGGTCCCGGCCCCGCAGGGCGACTACGAGGCGACCCTCCGGGCGATCGCGGGGGAGATCGAGGCCGCGGAGGGGGCGGTGGGTGGGGTGGATCCCTTCGTGGGCCTCGGCATTCCGGGGGTGATCTGTCCCGCCTCCGGCCTCGTGAAGAACGCCAACTCCACCTGGCTCATCGGCCGGCCCCTGGATCGCGACCTGGCCGAGCTGCTGGGCCGGCCGGTGCGGGTGGAGAACGACGCGAACTGCTTCGCCCTCTCGGAAGCCCTGGACGGGGCGGCGGCGGGGGTGTGGGGGGTCTTGGGGGGCAGGGGCGGCGGGGGGGGGGGGGTGGGGGAGGGGAAGGTTCTCACCGGCGCCAACGCGGTGGCCGGGGAGTGGGGCCACAGCCCCCTGCCGTGGCCGGAAGACGGGGAGCGGCCCGGCGCCCGGTGCTACTGCGGCAAGCGGGGCTGCATCGAGACGTTCCTCTCCGGTCCGGGCTTCGCCCGCGACCACCGGGAGTGTACGGGGGAGGACCTCTCTCCGCCGGAGATCGCCCGGCGGGCCGGGGAGGGCGATCCCGGAGCCCGGGCCACCCTCGAGCGCTACACGGACCGGATGGCGCGTTCGCTCGCCACGGTGATCAACCTCCTCGATCCGGACGTGATCGTCCTCGGGGGAGGCATGTCGAAGGTCCGGTCCCTCTACGACGAGGTCCCGCGCCGCTGGGGCCGCTACGTCTTCTCCGACCGCGTGGTCACCAGGCTCTTGCCCCCGGCCCACGGCGACGCCAGCGGCGTCCGCGGCGCCGCCCGCCTGCCCCCGGGCCGTACCCCGGGTTTGCACTGAATGGGGCCAGGCCCAAACTTTCCGCGGCATAGGGCCGTACCCCAGATTCCCGTGGCATAGGGCCGTACCCGAAGTCAGTCAGGAGCCGGACTCTTCATCCACACCAGGATCCGGTTCAGGAGCTCGACGGGGAGCGAGTGGCCGCCCTCGTACCGGAGGAAACGGAAGGGGATGTGCCCTTCCGCCAGGAACTCCACGGCCTTCTCCGCGGCCTTGACGGGCACCACCCGATCCTCGGGGGAGTGGCATACGAGGAACAGCCCCTCCTTCGCCGCCCTTCCCACCGTGGCCCGGGAGAACTCTCCCGGGTCCAGCCAGCCGCCCACGGGAATCACGCCGCGGAAGAGATCCGGGTGCCGCATCCCGATGGAGAACGCCATCCCCGCGCCCTGGGAGAAGCCCAGGAGAAAGACCCGGCGCTCGTCCACGGGGTACTCGCGTTTCACGGCCCGGAGAGCAGCCAGCACGTACTTCTCGGAGAGCCGCAGGGAGAGCGTTCCGGAGCCCCGCCGCTCCGGGACGCCGCGGGTCCAGCTGTACCCGAACCGGGGCCCGGAAGAAAAGGCGTAGGGGGCCTGGGGCACGCAGAAGAGGAAGTCTTGCACGAGCCCCCGGCGGGTGAAGAGCCCGGCGAAGTTCTCCCCGTGGTCGCCGTAGCCGTGGAGCCCGATCACCAGCGGGTAGCGCTTCCCGGGCTCCATCTCCGCGGGTTCGACGACCCGCACGTCCGCGAGCACGGGAGCCGTCACCAGGAGGGCGGTTCCCGCCCGGCGCTTCCGCTCCGCCTCGCTCCTCGCCATGACCTCCATCGCCTTCCGGAAGTCCTCCGAGCGCCGGACCCGGTCGAAGTCCGGATCCCGGCGCACGTGTTCCAGGTCGCGGAAGCCGATCCGGTACGCGGCCAGGAGGAACCGGGCGGCCTGCCCTTCGGCCCCCAGGAGCCCGTAGCAGCAGGCCAGGTTGTAGACGGAGTTCGCGTCCCCGGGCGCCCTCCGGAGGACCTCGATGAACGTCCGGGCCGCGTCCTCGTAGCGCTTCTCCCGGTAGGCCTTCTGCGCCTCGGCGAGGAGCGGCCGCGTGTCCCGCCCGAGGATCTCCTCGGGGGTCACCTTCAGGATGTCGATCTTCCCCGCCCCGTCTTCCCCCGCCCGGATGGCCGAGAGGGGAAGGAGCAGGAGCGGGAGCACGAGGAGCCGGAGCGGGCGACGGCGGGTCATGGGGACCTCCGGGGTGCGGGAACCCGGAGATCCTACCCCGTCCCTCCGTGCGGGGGGAAGCACCGCCCCGTTTCCCCGGGCGGGTACGATCCGGGCATGGACCGCGGGCTCCACCTCCTTCTCACCGACGGCGCGGCGCCCGGCCTGGGGCCGGCATGGGCCGCGGCGGGGCGCCTGGCGCGGGAGGCCGGGCGCTTCGACGCCCGGCGGTCCGTGACGAGCCTCGAGGAGGGCCTGGCCTGGCTCGCCGGGGTCTCTCCCGGCCGTCCGATCTCCGAGGTCCAGTTCTGGGGACACGGGAAGTGGGGGAGGATCCTCGTCGGGCGCCGGGCGCTCGACGAGCGCTCCCTG
>JAOZQC010000488.1 GCA_029932425.1 Planctomycetota bacterium
CTCCGCTACCTCCGGCAGGAGATCCTCCCCACCACCTTCTGCGTGGGGTGCGGGGGCGGCACGGTCCTGAACGCGTTCGCCCACGCCGTGGACGAGCTCGGCCTGGACCCGAAGAAGATGGTGTGCGTCACGGGGATCGGGTGCTCCTCGTGGATCCCGAGCCCCTACTTCCTGTGCGACACCCTGCACACCACCCACGGCCGGGCGGTGGCCTTCGCCTGCGGGGTGAAGGTGATGCGGCCCGACCTCACGGTGGTGGTCATCGCCGGAGACGGGGACCTGGCGGGGATCGGCGGGAACCACCTGGTGCACGCCGCGCGCCGGAACATCGACCTCGCGGTGTTCCTCGTGAACAACTACATCTACGGCATGACGGGGGGACAGGTCTCGCCCACCACGCCGTTCGGGACGCGGACCACCACCACCCCCTACCGGAACGTCGAGCACCCCCTCCGGATCGCGGACCTGGTGGCGGCGGCGGGCGGCACCTACGTGGCCCGGTGGACCACCTACCACGTCTTCCCCCTCATGGAGTCCATGCAGGACGCGATCCGGAAGAAGGGGTTCGGCTTCATCGAGATCGTGAGCCAGTGCCCCGTGAGCTACGGGAAGCTGGCGGGACAGCGCGACGCGGTCACCGCCCTCCGGCATTACCGGGACGAGTCGGTCCACGTGAGCGAGGCCGCGGACCTGACGGAGGAGGAGCGCGAAGGGAAGATCGTGGTGGGCAAGCTCGTGGACCGGGAGCGCGCCGAGTTCACGGAGGGTCTCCTCGAGATGAACCGGCTCACCGAGGCCGAGCTCCGGTCCGCCCTGGCCGGGGACGGGGGCGGCGCGTGAAGATCCGCTTCGCGGGGTTCGGGGGGCAGGGGGTGGTGCTCTGCGGCCTCGTCTTCGGGAAGGCGGCCATGCTCGAGGGCAAGCGCTCCCTCCAGACCCAGTCCTACGGCAGCGCCAGCCGGGGAGGGCTCACCCGGAGCGACGTGTGCATCCAGGACGAGGAGATCTACGATCTCTGCTACGAGGAGTTCGACGTGCTCGTGGCCCTCTCCCAGCAGTCGCACGACGCCTTCCTCCCCCTGCTCGCCCCGGAGGGCCGGCTCTTCTACGAGGCGGACCTGGTCCGCCCGGATCCCGCGGTGGCGGACCGGGCGTTCGGGGTGGGGGCCACCGACCTGGCGAAGAAGGAGTTCGGGCGGGTGATCGTGGCGAACATGATCGTCATGGGCTTCACGAACGAGATCACGGGGGTGCTCTCTCCCGACTCCCTGGCGAGGACGATCCGGGAGAGCGTCCCCCCGGGCACGGAGGACCTGAACCTCCGGGCCTTCACGGCCGGGCGGGAGCTCGGCGCGCGCGCGGCGAAGGAGCGGGCATGAGGAAGGAGATCCGCATCTGCGGGTTCGGCGGCCAGGGGATCATCCTGGCGGGGGTGATCCTGGGGGAGGCGGCCGTCCGCGCGGGCTTCGAGGCGGTGCAGACCCAGTCCTACGGCCCCGAGTCCCGGGGCGGTGCGGCCCGCTCCGAGGTGGTCATCTCGAGCGAGCCCATCGACTATCCCCGGGTCGTTCGGGCGGACGTGGTGGTGGCGCTCTCCCAGCCCGCCTACGACCGCTACGGGCCGGAGGCGGGGCCGGGCGCCCTGGTGATCGTGGACGGGGACCTCGTCGAGGCCGAGGGAGTGCGCTCCCCGTCGTTCACGCGCACCGCGGAGCGGGTGGGGCGGAAGATCGTGGCGAACATCGTGATGCTCGGCTACCTGGGCGCGGTCCTCGATCTCCTCCCCCACGGGACGCTGCTCCAGGCGGTGCTCGCCCACGTCCCGAAGGGGACGGAGGAGCTGAACGAGCGGGCGCTCGAGGCGGGGCGCGCCCTCGCGGAGTCCGGGGAGGAAGCGTGATCCACGAGTTCGACTACGACCGGGTGCTCCGGGCCATCGGGGGCCGGGAGCTCTTCGCCCAGGGCGACGTGGCCTGCGCCTACGGGGCCCTCCTCGGCGGCTGCAGCTTCTTCGCCGGTTACCCCATCACCCCCGCCACGGAGGTGGCGGAGGCCATGGCCGTGCTGCTTCCGAAGGTCGGAGGGGTCTGCATCCAGATGGAGGACGAGATCGCCTCCGTCTCCGCGATCGTCGGCGCCTCCTGGGCCGGCCGCCGGGCCATGACCGCCACCAGCGGTCCCGGGTTCTCCCTCATGCAGGAGGGGATCGGCTACGCGGCCATGACGGAGACGCCCTGCGTGCTGGTGAACGTGCAGCGGTCCGGTCCTTCCACCGGCCAGCCCACGGAGCCCGCCCAGGGCGACATGATGCAGGCGAAGTGGGGCTCCCACGGCGACTACGAGGTCATCGCCCTGGCTCCCTCCTCCGTGCAGGAATGCGTGGATCTCACCCGGCGGGCCTTCGATCTCGCCGAGGCGTACCGGACGCCGGTGTTCGTGATGACGGACGGCGAGGTGGGGCACATGCGGGAGCGGATCCGGATCCCGCCCCCGGAGGAGGTGACGATCGAGCCCCGGCCGCGGCCCGCGGCGGAACCCGGGGCCTACGTGCCGTTCCGGGCGGTGCGGGGGGCGGTGCCGGAGATGGCCACCTTCGGCACCGGCTACCACACCTACGTGACGGGCCTCACCCACGACGAGCGGGGGCTGCCCGCCACGGACGACGCGGAGGAGCACACCGCCCTCGTCACGCGGATCTGCGGGAAGATCGCGGGGGCCGTGGAGGAGCTGGCGGACTTCCGGGAGGACCGCGAGGAGGGCGCCCGGGTGGGTATCGTCTCCTACGGGATCTCGGCGCGGTCCGCGGGGGGGGCCGCGCGCCTGCTCCGGGAGGAGGGGGTCGCGGTGAGCCTGCTCCGGCTCGTCACCGTCCACCCCTTCCCCGAGCGGGTGGTGGCGGAGTTCGCGGAACCCCTGGACCGGATCGTGGTCCCGGAGCTCAACCTGGGCCAGGTCTGCCACCTCGTCCGGGAGGCGGTGGAAGGAGGAGCGCGGGTGGAGAAGGTCTCGAAGGTGGGCGGGGAGATCCTCACCCCCCAGGAGATCGTGCGGGCGGTGCGGGAAGGCGGGGCGCCGGTGGGCCCCGCGCGGAGGGCCGGGTAGT
>JAOZQC010000489.1:0-1904 GCA_029932425.1 Planctomycetota bacterium
GGCGCTTCCGGGACACCGGCCGTCCCGTGATCCTGTCCACGGGGATGTCCACGATGGAGCAGATCCGGTCGGCGGTGGAGGTCGTCGGCACGGAGAATCTCCTCCTCGCCCACTCCACGAGCTCCTACCCGTGCCCCCCCGAGGAGCTGAACCTCCGGATGATCCGGACCCTCAGCGAGGAGTTCGACTGTCCGGTGGGGTACTCGGGGCACGAGACCGGCCTGCAGACGACCTGCGCCGCGGTGGTGCTCGGGGCCTCCTTCGTGGAGCGCCACATCACCCTCGACCGGGCGATGTGGGGAAGCGACCAGGCGGCCTCCGTGGAGCCCGGGGGCCTGCACCGCCTGGTGCGCGACATCCGGGTCATCGAGCGGGCGATGGGGGACGGGGTGAAGCGCGTCTACGAGAGCGAGAAGCCGGCCATGGAGCGGCTCAGGAGGGGCCGGAGCGGCTGAGCGCGGGCCCGGCCGGAAGACGGGGGGCCCGCCGGCCTCGGGAAGGCTCCGGGGGGGCGGCCGTCCGGATCCGGGAGGGGGGAAGCGGCGGGACGGCCGCCTCAGACGGCTTCCACCGACTTCACCTCCGGGACCTGCTCCTTGACGCGCTCCTCGATGCCCGCCTTCAGGGTCATCGTGGACATGGGGCAGCCGCCGCAGGCCCCGACGAGGCGGACGTAGACGACGCCCTCGTCGGTGACGTCGATGAGCTCCACGTCCCCGCCGTCGGCCTGGAGGAACGGCCGGATCGAGTCGAGGGCCTCCTTCACCTTCTCGCGCATGAGTCGTGATCTCCTGAGTCGCGTGGATCCCCGGTTCTCCGGGGACCCGGGTGGTCCGGGAAGGGAGAGGCTAGCAGTTTCTTTCCTCGCGCCTCAGGAAACTCACTTCAGCGAGATGAGGGTCCCGCCCTCGGCGAGGAGATAGAGCCGGCCCTCGAGGAAGATGGGGGAGGCGAAGCGCCCGGCGTAGGTGATCCGCCAGGCGTCGTCCCCGTCCGCGCACACCATGGCCCGGAGGGTGGAGCCCGCCGTGAAGTACAGGAAGCCCCCGGTCACGCAGGGGGAGGACTGGGTGATGCAGCCCACCCATCGGGTCCAGAGGTCGGTGCCGTCCGACGCCCGGAGCGCCCGGAAGGTGGCCCCCGCCGTGGAGAAGAGGATCGCATCCCCGTACACGGAGAGGCTCTCGATCACCCTCCCCTCCGGAATGCGGCGGCGCCAGAGGAGCCTCCCCCGGTCCAGGCTGAGGGCGAAGACGTTCCGGTCCACGTCCCCCACCACGATCCGGTCCGCGAGCACCGCGGGGGACGCGGCCACCGCCGCCGTGCTCCGGTACCTCCAGACCCGCCGGCCGTCCGAGGTCCGGAGCCGCACCACGCCCTTCTCCGTGCCCAGCACGAGGTCGTCCCCCACCACCACGGGGGCCGACCGGGTGCCGGGGAGGCGCACGGACCACTTCTCGGATCCCGTGAGGGGATCCAGCGCCACGACCCTCTCCCCCTTCTCCACCGCGAAGACCATGCCGCCGTGTACCAGGGGGGAAGCCACCACGCCGTAGTCGCTCTTCCACCTCCACAGCACCTTGCCCCCGTTCATGTCCAGGGCCACGAGCGACATGCCCGGGAGGTAGATGCGCCCCCGGGCCACCACCGGCCCCGCGAACACCTTCTCGCCGGTCTTCGTGAGCCACACGATCTTCCCCGTGGCGCGGTGGAGCAGCGCCACCTCCCCGCGGCGGGTCACCACCACGAGGCGATCCCCGGCGGCGAGGAGGGGGGAATCGAAGTAGGGCTTCCCGATCCGGAACGGCAGGCTGCGCACCCATTCCACGAGGGGCCGCGTGCGCACCGCGCCCGGTCCCGCCGCCGCCCCCCGGCCCGGCCCCCGCTTCAGCATGGGCCAGTCC
>JAOZQC010000489.1:1914-3103 GCA_029932425.1 Planctomycetota bacterium
CGGCCCGGCGCTCCTGCTCCCGGTAGTAGAGAAGGATCCGGCGCACCCGGAGCCGGACCTCCGGCGAAGGATGATCGCGGGCCGCCTCCAGGGCGGGCTTCGCCCTCGTGCCCAGGGCCATGAGCGCCAGCGAGGCCCGTTCCCGTTCCTCGAAGGAAGGATCGTCGAGCTTCCGGATGAGCGGATCCGTGAGCGCCTTCAGCTCGGGATCGACCACCGGGGGTTTCTTCTTCCCCCGCCTGCGGTTCCGGGCGGCGAGAGGCGGGGCCGCCACCAGGAGGACGAGAGCGACGGCGAGAAGCTTGCGCATGATCCGGTCCCTCCCTCTTTCCAGCATCCCCCACTCTATCACGTGCCCCCGCGGCCTTCCGGCCCGTTTTCCGTTGACTCCCCCCGAAGCCGCGCCCCAGCATGGCGCGGTGAACTCCCCTTCCCCCGTCCGGCACTGGTTCGACCGGATCGCCCACACCTACCGCGCGGAGCGCTACGGCCCGGGGGCGGATCCCTTCCGGGCGTACTTCTTCGGAGAGCGCCTCCGGCACGCGGAGGCGCTCCTCCGCAGCGCGCCCGGTCCCGTTCTCGACGCGGGCTCCGGCCCCGGGGTGCTCCCGGGCATCCTGCGGGAGAGAGCCCGGGAGATCGTCCGCCTCGACCTCTCCGCCTCGATGCTGCGCGCCGCGGGGGGAAGCGCCGTCCAGGGGGACGCCCTCCGGCTGCCCTTCGCGGCCGGGCGGTTCGGCACCGTCGTCGCCCTCGGGCTCACGAGCTACCTCCCCCGCCTCGACCGCTTCCTCGAGGAGGCGGCCCGCGTCCTGGCCCCGTCCGGCCGGCTTCTCGTGGGGATCACGCGGCGCGGGGCTCCGGACACCCTCCTCCGGTCCGCCTTCCGGGCCACCGCGGGCCGGGTGGCGCCGCGCCGGGGCATCCTCTCCGCCGGGCTCGGGATCCGGGCCTGGTCGGACGGGGAAGCCCTGCGCGCCCTGCGCCGGGCCGGCCTCCGCGTCGTCGCCCGGCGGGCCCACAACCACACCGTATTCCCCCTCGCGTACCTCCTGCGCGGCCCCTCCCTCCGACTGGCCCGGCACCTGGAACGAGGCGGAAGGGGGCCCGGGATCGCGTCGGACCTCCTCCTGCTGGCGGTGAAGGCTCCCCCCCCGGCCCCTCCGCCCGCCCGCGGGGTGCGCATCAT
>JAOZQC010000490.1 GCA_029932425.1 Planctomycetota bacterium
TCGGAAGGAGTTGACGGCGAGGCTCGCGGCCCTCGAGGAGTGGGAGCGGGAGGCGAACCGGGTCCTCCGGGAGATCACCGGGGACCTGGCGAAGGAGGAGGCGGCGTGCGAGCGCGCCGCGGCGCGGCAGGGGGCGGCGGAAACCGCCCTGCTGGGCCTCGATGCGGACGTGCGCAGCGCCCGGGAGCGGGCCGAGCACGGGCGGCGGATGCAGTCGGAGCTCGCGGACCGGATCGAGTGGTACCGGGCGGAGATCCGGCTCACCGAGCGGCGCCTCGAGGAGATGCGCGGGGAAGGCGGGAAGCTCGCGGGGGAGGTGACGGCCCTCGAGGCGGAGGCCGCTCTCCGGGAAGCGGAGCTGGCGCGGGCGGAGGAGGCGCTCCGGGAGGCGCGGGCGGAGGAGAAGCAGGGGGAGCGGGCCCTGTCCCTCGTGCGCGAGGAGCGGCTGAAGGTCCTGGAGGAGCGCTCGGCCCGGCGGAACGAGCGGGTCTCGCTGGAGGCGGAGGAGCGGGGCCGGGCCCGCCGGGCGGAGCGGATCGCCCGGCGGCGCCGGGCCCTGGAGGAGGAGGCGGAACGTCTCGGAGGGGATCTCGGGAAGGCCCGGGAGGCGCTCGAGGCGCGGCAGGCCGCGGAAGGGGACCTGCGCGGGGCCTTCGCGGCGGCGGAGGAGGAGGCGCGGGAGCTCGAGGTCCGGCTGGAGGACATGGGACGGCAGGCCGCGGCCTCGGACCGCAAGCTCTCGGCGGCGCGTTCGCGGCTCGACCTCCTCCGGAACCTGAAGGCCCGGCGGGAAGGGATGGACCGGGCCGTGCAGCGCCTGCTGGAGGAGGCCGCGAGGGAGGGGAGCGGCCTGTCGGGGATCCACGGGGTGGTGGCGGACCTCCTGTCGGTGGAGAGGGGGGACGCGGAGAGGGTGGAGCTGGCGCTGGGGGCGTGCGCCCAGGGGGTGGTGACGAGCACGCTGGAGGACGCCGTCCGGGCCATCGCCTGGCTGAAGGAGCGGAAGCTGGGGCGGGTTCTCTTCCTGCCCCTGAGCGAGGTCCGGGAGCCGGGACCCCGGTTCGAGGGGAACGGGAAGGGACGTCCCGCGCTGGGGGCGGTGCGGGTCGAGGAGCGGTATCGGCCGCTGGTGCGGGCCCTGCTGGCGGACTCCGTGCTGGTGGACACGGTGGAGCAGGCGCGATCCATCGCTCGAAACGGCGGGAGGCACTTCCGGATCGTGACCGGCGGCGGGGAGGTGCTGAACCGCATCGGGACGATCACCGGTGGGCGGGGAAGGGCGGCCGCCGCCCTCCTCAGCCGGAACGCGGAGATCGAGCGGCTGGCGCGGGAGGTGCGGGAGGAGGAGGAGCGCTGGGAGGCGCTCCGGGAGGGGGTGGCGGGCCTGCGCGCGGCCCTGGCGGACCGCCGGGAGGACCTGAGGAGCCTGGTGCGGCGGGTGGAGGCGGCGGCGCGGGAGTCGTCCGCCGCCCAGGCGGCCGTGACGCGGGTGGAGGAGGATCTCCGGCGCCGGCGCGAGGAGGCGCGACTCCTCGACGGGGAGGAGGCGGAGATCGAGCGGGAGAGGGAGGAGGCGCGGGTCCGGGCGGAAGCGCTCGCCGCCCGGGAGGCGCGGGCGGAACGGGAGGGGGAGCCGCTCCGGGAGAGGAGCGGGACGCTCCAGGCGGAGCTCGCGCGGATCCGGGAGCGCGTGGCTGAGGCGGAGGAGGCGAGGACGGGCATCCGGATCGCCCTGGCGCGCGCGCGGGAGCGGGTGGGGGCGGCCCGGGAGCGCCTGGAGGACCTGACCCGGGGGATCGACGCCGCGGAGCGGAAGATCGTGGAGATGCGGGAGGCGGAGGGCTCCTGCGGCGATCGCCTCGAGAAGATCCGTCTCGAGGTGGAGGTGGCGGGCCGCGAGGCGGAAGCGGGGGAGGGGCGGCGGGAGCGGTTGCTCCGGGACCTGGCCCGGCTCCGCAAGGAGCACGAGGGCGCGCGGGAGCGGTTGCTCCGGCGCCGGGGCGACGCGGAGGCGGTGCGCGAGCGGCACGAGGAGTACCGGGGAGCGCTGGAGGAGTTCCGCCTGAAGGAGAGCGAGAACCGGCTGAAGACGGAGGGCCTGGTGGAGCGGATCCGGGACGAGATGGAACTGGATCTGGAGGATCTCTACCAGGGGTTCGAGCCGCGGGAGATCGACTGGGAAGCGCTGGACGGCGAGGTCCGGGAGCTGCGGGCGCGCATGGAGCGGATGGGGAACGTGAACCTCGAGGCCCTGGAGCAGCTCGAGGAGGTGGAGCGGCGCGTGGCCTTCCTGCGGGGGGAGGAAGCGGACCTGCTGAAGGCGAGGGAAGGCCTGCTCGACGTGGTGCGGAAGGTGAACCGGGAGAGCCGCACGCGCTTCGAGAAGACCTTCGCGGAGATCCGGGAGGGCTTCCGCGAGATGTTCCGCCGGCTCTTCGGCGGGGGCATGGCGGAGGTGCGACTGGAGGAGGGCAAGGACATTCTGGAGGCGGGGGTGCAGATCGTCGCCCGGCCGCCCGGCCGCGAGCTCCGGAGCATCAACCTCCTCTCGGGGGGGGAGAAGACCCTGACCGCGGTGGCGCTGCTCTTCGCCATCTTCAAGGCCAAGCCCTCCCCGTTCGCGCTCCTGGACGAGGTGGACGCCGCCCTGGACGAGGCGAGCATCGAGCGGTTCCTCTCCGTGCTCCGTGACTTCGCCCGCGAGAGCCAGTTCGTGATCATCACCCACAACAAGCGGACCATGGCGGAGGCGGACGTCCTGTACGGGGTCTCCATGCCCGAGGCGGGCGTTTCCCGCCCGGTCTCGATCCGCCTCACGCGGGAGGGACGGGAGGTGGAGAGCCTGTCCGCCTGAGGGTACGGCCCGCCACGGAGGCGATCCCCTCAGTAGCGCTTCAGGAGGTCGTACTTCTTCATCTTGTTGAAGAGGGTGGTCCGGTTGATGTCGAGGGCCTTGGCGGTCTTCTGGCGGCTCCCCGCCATCCGCTGGAGCGCGCGCTCGATGATGCGGCGCTCCGGCTCCTCCAGGGCCTTCTTCAGGGGGATGATCTCGCCGTCGTCGCGAACCTCGCCGCCGAGCTCCTCCGCTTCCCCGAC
>JAOZQC010000491.1 GCA_029932425.1 Planctomycetota bacterium
CAGGTGGACCCGTCCGTGCTCGTCCGCATGTCGGCCACCCCGGAGCCGCCGTCCGTGGCGGAGAGGGTGAGGTCCACGGAGGTGTCGGTCGTCCACGCGGCTCCTCCCTCGATGGTCACGGTGCCCGACGGTGCGGCGGTGTCCAGGATGATGGTGTCCGAGGCCGTGTCCGACACGTTGCCGGCGGCGTCGCGGAACTGCGCCTCCACCGTCTTCGTGCCGTCTCCGGAGGAGAGCGTCCAGGACTTGCTCGTGGCCGCGGCGATCCAGCTTCCCCAGCTGTCCCCGGAGTTGCGGAGGCGCATGTCCTTCACGCCCGAGGCGTCGTCGGAGTAGCTGAGGGTGAGCGTCACGGAGGTCCCGGTGGCGTACGTGGCCCCGGATGCGATCGTCACCGTGCCCGTGGGGGGAACCTTGTCCGCCACCAGGATGGAGTCGGAGTAGGTGGTGGAGACGTTGCCGACCTTGTCCTTGTACTGGACGTAGGCGGTGCGCGTCCCCTCCCCGGAGGCCAGGGTCCAGGACTTCGTGGTGGCGTAGGTCTCCCACGAGCTCCAGGAGCTGCCGTCGTTGCTGAACCTCATGCGATCCACGCCGGAGTGGGCGTCGCTCGCGGAAAGGTAGAGGGTCACCTTCGAGGTGCTGGTGCTCGACGCCCCGTTGTTGATGGAGATGCTCCCCGTGGGGGCGGTGGCGTCCACCTGCTGCGTGGCGGAGACGGAGCTGCTCGTCACCGTGATCCCGTAGCCGGTGGTGGAGGCCTTGGCGGAGAGCGTCTGGCTGGCCGTGGAGGTGGACGTCTTCACGCTGTAGCTCGCGGTGGCGCTCTCCCCTCCGTCGATGGTGGAGAGCGTCTTCGTCCCGGAGCCCGTGACGAAGCTGTACCCGGTGGGGAGGGTGAGCGTCACCGTGGGCGAGATGGCCGCGAGGTCGCCGTTGTTCGTCACCTTCACCTTCACGGTGATCGTCGCCCCCGGCCCCACGTTCGCCGCCAGCCCGTCGAAGGAGCAGGAGAGGTCCGGCGGATCCGCGGACTTGAATCCCGAAGGGGCGGCCAGGGCGAAGCTCTCGGACGTGAAGGAGGAGGGGAAGCTCCCGCTCCGGTAGACGCGGAGCACCGGGGTCTTCACCGTGGTCGAGGCCTTCACCTGCTCCACGGGGTTCTTCGTGCTCGCGCTCTTCCCGTCCTCCTCGCCTGTCGTCCCGTCGTAGAGATAGAGATCGAGATCGAGAAGGGTGGCGGGCGTACCCGGCCAGGTGGTGGAGGAGTAGGTCACGTGCCGGTTCCAGGCCAGCGTGGCCCGGTCCCCGGAGGCGAGGCTCGTGGTCCGCGTGTAGAAGAGCGAGCGGTCGCCGGTCGAGGTCAAGGTGTCCTCGATGACGTCCGCCCGGGCGGAGTAGGCGGCGGAGAGGTCGAGCCCTCCCCAGCCCCAGTTGTTGTCGGGGGTGGAGGGGTAGGGGGAGGAGTTCCGGGCGGTGTTCAGGAGGAGCGCCTTGGCGGCCTGGGGCTTGTAGCTCGAGGAGTAGTCGAAGACGAGGGCCAGGGCGCCGGCCGTGTGGGGGGTGGCCATGCTCGTTCCCGACTTGGTGACGAACTTGCTGCCGCTCTCCCAGGCGTAGTTCGCGGAGTAGATGGAGTTGCCGGGCGCCACCAGGCTGGGCTTGCGCCGGCCGTCCTTGGTGGCCCCTCGGCCGCTCCAGCTGTTCAGGGCGTCGTCGCTCGCGCTCGTGGTGTTCTTGTCGTCGTAGCTGCCCACGGTGAGGACGTTGAAGGCGTCACCGGGCGTGGTGACGCTCCCCGAGCTGGAGCCCGAGTTTCCGGCCGCGACCGCCACGTGGATGGAGAGATCGTGCACCACCGCGTCGTAGAGCTTCGCCAGCGAGCTGCTGCCGTCGTTGTTCGACGTGGACCCTCCGAAGCTCAAGCTCATCACGTCGGCGTAACCCGTGGCCCACTGGGTGGCGGAGAGGATGTCCGGGTCGTACCCCACCGCGCCGCCCCCGGACTTCTTGTAGAAGCACTTCCCGTTCACCAGGTAGCCGCTCTTCGCCACCCCCGTGTACTTGGAGTCCCCGCTGGCCGCGATCCCCGCGCAGTGGGTTCCGTGGCCGTGGAGGTCGTCCGTGCTCGAGGCGTTATCCCCGAAGTCCGACTTCTTCTTGCCGTAGGCGAGGTGCACCTTCTCGTACTTGATGGCGCTCTTGATGGCCGGGTGCTGGTTGTCCATCCCCGTGTCGAGCACCGCCACGTAGACGCCGGACCCCTTGTAGCCCCCGTTCCAGAAGCTCGAGGCGCTGATGGACGGGACGCTCTTGTCGAGCTCCACCTCGTAGGAGAGGCCGGGCTGCACCTGCCAGATCTCCGGGCAGAGCCGCAGGATCCGCGCCAGGTCCGCGGGCGGCACCCGCACCCAGACGAGGTTCACGACCTCGCCGGTCCCCACGACCTCCACGTCGGGGATCCGGGCGAGCACGGGGGCGCGGAGGGCCTCGCACCGGGCGGCGGCCCGGGCCAGCGCCTCGCGGCGGAAGGCCCGCAGCCGCTCCCGGGCCCGGTCCACCGCGGCGGCGACGATCTCGCGCTCGGCGTCCGACAGGAGGGAGGCCTCGAGGCGGGCCTGCTCCTCCACGGGGAGGAGGGCCCGCTCCTCGGGGGGAGGGAGCCGTCCGGCGGCGCGGGCCCGGATCTCCCGGGCCGGGCGCAGAATCCGGTCGAGATCCGACTCCAGGGCGGGACGGAGCTCCTCGGCCACCGCGGCCAGCGGCTGCTCCCGGAAGACGAGGGCCAGGAGCCGCGGCTGATGGGCGCGGTGGGGGTCGTCGAGCTCCGGCCACAGGGCGGGGGAAATGCGGCAGCGGGGTTCGCCGATCCTCTCGAGCTCCCGGGAGTAGACCTCCTCCAGGCTCTCGTAGCGCTCGCCGGCCGGCCCCTCGATCCACTTCTCACCCGAGCCCGGCGCGAGGTGCACGGCATACCGGACGCCGGTGACCGGGCTCTCGAGCACCTCCGGCGTCGCCGGGGAAGAGGCGGGGTCGCCCCGGAGGGAAGGGGCCAGGAGGAGGAGCAGCAGCAGGAGGACGAGGCCGGGCT
>JAOZQC010000492.1 GCA_029932425.1 Planctomycetota bacterium
TCTCCCGCTCGTCCTGCCCCCCCTCGTAGGCGAACCCCTTCCCGATCACGCGGTGGGAGAGCACGGCCACGGCGAGCCGCTTGATGTCGTCGGGGATCACGTAGTCCCGGCCCTCCACGAGGGCCAGGGCCTGCGAGGCCCGGTAGAGGAAGAGCGAGCCCCGGGGACTCACCCCGATGACGAGGGACTTGGAGCGCCGCGTCTCCGCGACCAGGGAGAGGACGTACCCCGCCAGGCTCTCCTCCACCCGGACCTCCTTCACCGCCGCCTGGACGGCCAGGAGCTCCGCTCCCGTCATCACGGGCCCGATCTCCTCCAGGGGATCCGAGACCCGCCGGCTGTGGAGGACGGTCAGCTCGTTCTCCCGGGACGGGTATCCCACCCGGATCTTCATGAGGAACCGGTCGAGCTGGGACTCGGGGAGGGGATAGGTCCCCTCGAACTCGAAGGGGTTCTGCGTGGCCAGCACCATGAACGGGGGCCCCAGCGGCCACGTCTTCCCGTCCACCGAGACCTGGCCCTCGTTCATGGCCTCGAGGAGCGCGGACTGGGTGCGGGGGGTCGTGCGGTTGATCTCGTCCGCGAGCACCACGGACGCGAAGATCGGGCCTTCCTTGAACTCGAAGGTCCCTCTCGACTGGTCGTACACCGACACCCCGAGGATGTCCGAGGGCAGGAGGTCCGGGGTGAACTGGATGCGCTTGAAGGAGAGATCGAGCGAGCGGGCCAGCGCGCGGGCCAGGGTGGTCTTGCCCACTCCCGGCACGTCCTCGATGAGCACGTGCCCGCCCGCGAAGAGGGCCACGAGGGTCTTCAGGATGACCTTCGGCTTCCCCAGGAAGACCTTCTCGATGTTCTTGCGGAGCGCCTCGATCCGGGCCGCCGTCTTCTCGGGATCCCGCACCGCCTCCGTTCCCGTGTCTTCCATCAGGCCTCCTCCGCCGCGGCCAGGAGATCGTCCGTCACCTCCAGGTTGGTGTCCGTGGAGTCCACGTCGTCGTGATCGTCCAGGGCCTGGAGCAGCCGGAGCACCTTGCGCCCCACCTCCGGTTCCACCACCACGGTGGAGGTGGGCAGGTTCGTCACCTCCGCGGATTCCGTCTCGATCCCCGCCGCTTCCAGGGCGGCCCGGATCGAGCCCAGGGCGGAGGCCTCCCCCACGATCTCGAAGGAGCGGTCCGCCTCCGTCACGTCCTCCGCCCCGCCCTCCAGGGCGGCCTCGAGGACGGCCTCCTCGTCATACCTCTCCGCGTCCACGAGGAGGAAGGCCTTCGTCTCGAACTGCCAGGCCACGCAGCCCGACCGGCCCATGGAGCCCCCGTTCCTCTCGAAGATCTTCTTCACCTCGCCGAGCGTCCGGTTCCGGTTGTCGGTGATCACCTTCACCATGATCGCCACCCCGCCCGGCCCGTACCCCTCGTAGACGATCTCCTCCAGGGATTCGCCCGCCAGCTCCCCCGTGCCCTTCTTGATCGCCCGCTCGATGTTGTCCTTCGGCATGTTCGCGGCGCGCGCCCGCTCGATGGCGTACTTGAGGGCCAGGTTCATGTCCGGGTCCCCCCCGCCGTGCCGGGCGGCGATGGTGATCTGCTTCGCGAGCTTCGAGAAGATCTTGCCCCGCTTCGCGTCGACGACGGCCTTCTTGTGCTTGATGCCCGCCCAGTGGGAGTGACCGGCCATGGCTGTCTCCGGGTCCGATGGTTCTCCTGTACCCCGCGAATCGTACCGTGAACGCGGAGGGATGGCGAACCGCATCCGCGGCCGGCCCCCCGAAACCCCGCCCGGCGCTTCCCGCCCGGGCCGGCCCCTCCCCGCAAACCGGGGGATCGCTCAAGGGCGGCTCCCGGTGCGCCGATACCTTGAACAGCCGGCCAAGGAACTGGAATGTGTCCCGACAGGTAGCCCAGGAGCGGGAAGCGGCGCTCGAGCTCCTCACCGCACTCGTGCGCGTCGTGTCCGCCGCCGAGGACGAGTCCTCGGTGGCCACGCTGGTGGTGGAGACCTTCCGGGAGGCGTTCGGCTACGAGCTCGCCGCCGTGTTCTTCGAAGCCCCCTCCCGGGACCTGGTGCTCCGGGCCCTGGCGGGAGACTTCCCGGAGTCGATCACTCCCGGCTTCCGGATCCCTCCTCCCCGCGGGCTCGTGGGCCGCGCGTTCGCCGAGGACCGGGTCCAGGACGCCGCCGACGTCCTCGCCGACGCCCGCTACCTTCCCGTGGAGGATCTCGAGGTCCGGTCCGAGATCGCGGCCCCCATCCGGCTGGAGGGCCGGCCCATCGGGGTCCTCGACATCCAGAGCCGCACCCCGGCCGCCTTCACCTCCCGGGACCGGGAGATCGTCCTGGCCGTGGCCGATCTCATCGGGGTCGTGGTGGGCCGCGTGCGGCTGGTGGAGCGACTCGAACGGCAGCGCCGCGAGGCGGAGGACGCGCTCGTCCAGGCGCGCAGCGTGGAGCAGACCAAGGACCGCTTCCTCTCCGCCGTCTCCCACGAGTTCCGCACCCCCCTCACCTCCATCCGCTCCTTCGCGGAGATCCTCCTCACCCACGACACGGAGGACCCGCAGACCACGCGGGAGTTCATCTCCATCATCCACGAGGAGTCGATCCGCCTCTCCCGCCTGGTGAACAACCTCCTCGATCTCTCCAAGATGCAGGCGGGCCGGATGGAGTGGGACTTCCAGGAGAACGAGCTCGCCGACGCCGTCCGGCGCGCCACGCGCTCGGTCTCCTCCGTGGCGGGGGAGAAGGGCGTGGAGATCGAGGTGCGGATCGAGCGGCCCATCCCCCCCTTCGTCTTCGACCGGGACAAGATCATCCAGGTCCTCGTCAACCTCCTCTCCAACGCGGTGAAGTACTCCCCCCGGGGCGCCCGCGTGGTGCTCGACGCCGAGCCGGTGGAGGGGGGCGTCCGGGTGGCCGTCCGCGACCACGGTCCCGGCATCCCTCCCGAGGACCGGGAGCGCATCTTCGAGCGCTTCCGCCAGGTGGGCCGTCCCGGCGACCGGAAGGTGGGCACGGGACTCGGGCTCTCCATCTCCCTGGAGATCGTGAGCGCCCACGGGGGGCGGATCTGGGCCGAGGAA
>JAOZQC010000493.1 GCA_029932425.1 Planctomycetota bacterium
CTCCACCGCCACCTCCGCGGGGTAGCCCCGGGACCTCCGCCAGATCCGGCCCCGGCACCTCAGATCCCCGGGGCGCCGCCCGGGAAGGATGACGATCCGCTGCTCCCGGCGGTCCGCGCAGGTGACGATCTCGTTCACGATCCTCCCCCCCGGCAGGGGGGGCTCCGCCACGATCCGCGCCGGCGCCCCCACCCGGTCTCCGGGCCGCACCCGGAGGATCACGCAGGCGCGCTCCACGGAGAGCGCCGCCGCCGGCGCGCAGTACCGCCGGAGGCGCTGGTCCGCGGGCCAGGAGGGGTGCCGCAACGGTCCCCGGAAGGCCCCGGGATCGAGAACCAGGTCGCCGCGGATCCGGTCCACGCCCCGCTTGCGGATTGCCCGGGCCAGGCGATCGAGGCGTCCCCCTTCCGCGCGCAGGGTGGGATCCCCCGTGCCCGCCGCCACGAGGTCCCCCTCCAGGACGCCGCCCTTCCGCGGCGGCGCCCCCGAGAGGACCACGGTGGTGAACCGGTGCTCCGGGCCCAGCGTGCGCCAGGCCGCGGCGGTGGTGAGGATCTTCATCGTGGAGGCGGGGATCCTCCCCGTGCCGGCGTCCACGGCGAGGATCTCCCGGCCGGTCCGGGCGTCCGTCACGTGCACCCCGTACGTTCCCGCCGCGGGCCCCCGCCGGGCCAGGAGGGCGAGGATGCGTTCCGCCGGATCCGCGGCGAGCGCCGCGGGGGCGCAGAGGAGGAGCAGGACGGGGACCAGGCGCGGCGCCCGCACCGTCACAGCCCCCTCAGGTACTCGGGCTTGAGGGAGATCCGCCCCGCCCGCGCCAGGTCGATCGTCCGGAGCAGCCGCTCCCGGTCCGCGGGGAGCCGGCCTTTCAGGGGCAGGTAGTTCGACGCGTGGTTCGCCCGGAACACGGTCCCCCGGAGGTCGAGGTCCTCCACGATCCACCGGAGCTCCCGCAACGACTCCTCGGGCGAGAGCAGGGCGAACCGGCCCGAGGCGGCGTCCTCGAACAGGGGCGTCCCCGGTACGGGCGTCACGGTGAGGAAGGAGGCGAACCGCGGCTGCATCCGGTTCAGGGCCCGGGCGGTGGCCCGGGCGTGCTCCCGGCTGCGCTCGCGACCCGCCAGGCCGAGCAACGCCATCACCGACATCCGGATCCCCGCCGCCTGGGCCCGGGTCACGGCGGTGACCATCTCCTCCACGGTGGCGCCCTTGTCCATGCGTTCCAGGGTCTCGGGATCCCCGCTCTCCAGGCCCAGGTAGCCGATCCCCAGGCCGGCCCCGGCCAGGGCGGCGAGCTCCTCGTCCGTCTTCGCCGCCACGTTCCCGGCGTTCACGTAGGTCCCCACCCGCTGGAGCTCCGGGAAGCTCTCCCGGAGGGCGGCGAGCACGCGCAGGAGACGGCGGGAGGAGAGCACGAGGGCGTCCCCGTCGAGCAGGAAGACCCGCCTCACGTCGGGCCTGACCCGCCGGGCGGCCTCGATGTCCTCCAGGATCTCCCGCTCCGGTCGCGCCCGGAACCTCTTCCCCCGGTACATGGCGCAGAACCCGCAGCGGTTGTGGCTGCACCCGATGGTGGCGTGGAGCAGGAGGGATCTTCCCTCGCTCGGAGGCCGGAACACGGGCTCGTAGTAGCGCATCGTTTCCACCTGCCTGGTTCGCGGACCCGGACCGCGGTCCGGAAAGGATACGACGGCGGGCCGCGCCCGCGCACATTCCGGGACCCGGGCCGCCCCGTGCGGTTCAGCCTCCCGGCGCCGCGGGGCCCCGCCCACCCAGGGGATAGCGCGCTCCGTCCCGGACCCGCTCCACGGGTCCCGCGAAGAACCGGGCGACGATCTCCTCCACCGGCTCCTCCTCCACCTCCGGGTAGAAGTGGGTGAGGAGGAGACGCCGGGGGCGGGCGCGCGCCGCGATCCTCCCCACCGAGGAAGGGGTGAGGTGGTCCTTTCCCTCCCACCCGTCGGGGAAGGAGCACTCCGCGAGGAGGATCTCCGCGCCGCGGGCCGCCTCCACGGCGCCCGCACAGGGCCCCGTGTCCCCGGTGTAGGCGAGGGCGGCGTCGCTCCCGGGGCCCCGCACGGAGTACGCCAGACTCTCCCGGGCATGCCGGACCGCCACCGCCCGCACCCGGAAGCCGAGGATCTCGTGCTCCCCGGGGGCGATCTCCCGCACCCGGACGGAGACCCCGCGCGGGGAGAGCCACCTCCCCTGCGGTCCCCCCCGCCAGTGGTCCAGGAGTTCCCGGAGTCCGCGGGGGCCGGCGAGGAGGAGGGGAGAGCGTCCCGCGAAGCGGGCGTTCCCGAGGGCGAACAGGAGCTCGGGAACCCCCAGCGTGTGGTCCGGGTGGAAGTGCGTGAGGAGCACCCCGTCCACGCGCCCGGGATCCGCCCCCCACCGCGCGGCGCTCCGGATCGTCCCCGGGCCGCAGTCCAGCAGGAGGTTCACCCCCTCCGCGCGCAGCAGGTACCCCGGGGCGCCGCGGCCCTCCCAGGGCACCCCCGTGCCCGAGCCCAGGACGACGAGCTCGCTCACTTCTCCAGGCTCCGATCATCGCGGAGCAGGAGGAAGTGGAGCCCCTCGGCCAGGGACCCCACCCCGCGCACGGAGTGAGCGAACCGCACGTCGCCCTCCGCCGCCAGCATGAACTCCGGGCGGCTCCCCTCGGGGGCCACGGTCACCGTGAGCCGCGAGGCCCGGACCACGAGGGAGAGCACCCGGAGCACGCAGTCACCGGTGCCCTCCCAGATCCACCCGCCCGGCCCCTCGCGAAAGCCCTCGGAGAGGCCCTCCACCCCGATCCGGTCCGCCAGGTAGCCCGGGAGAAGGACCCGCACCTCCTCCGCGCGAACCTCCGTGGGATGGCGGAGGAAGGTCTCGTGCTTCGGGATGCGGGGCGCCACCGCCTCCCTTCCCGGTCCCGGGGCCGGCCGCGGGGCGGTCCCCGCGCAGGCCGCCGCCGGGAGCAGGAGACACGCGAGAAGGCTCAGCCGAATCCGTGCGGGTGCGTGGTGTGCCACCGCCAGGCCGTGGCCACGATCTCCTCGAGATCCGAGTGTTCGGGTTTCCATCCCAGC
>JAOZQC010000494.1 GCA_029932425.1 Planctomycetota bacterium
GTGTGGCTTCGGCAAGAGTGCGTGAATTGGTGACCCTGACTTGTCTATCGTCGGTTGCCCGCAATGTTGCGGGTCAATGCGAGGAGGAATCCGACGATGGCGAGGAGGGCATCCGATCTGCCCGGCCCGCTGGCGGAGGCAGCCCGGCGTTTTGAGAGCTGGCGCCGTGACCGTACCGGCAGGCGCATCCCGGAGGAGTTCTGGAGTCTGGCGGTGGGTCTCGGTCGGCGCTACGGAGTGAGCCGCACCTCGCGTGCTCTCCGGCTCCGGTACTACACCCTGAAGGAGCGGATGGAGTCCGCCATCGAGGCTCCTTCCGGAAAGGCGTCGGTCCCCCCCGCGTTCGTGGAGATCCTGACCGCCCCGTCCCCGGTCGTGCAGACGACCCCGGTGGAGTTCGAGAGCCCCTCCGGCGCGAAGATGCGCGTCGAGGTGAACGGCACGGTCTCCCGCGGTCTGATCGAGCTCTCCCGGCTTTTCCTCAGGGAAGCGCGATGATCCAGATCACACCCCACATGCGGCTGCTGGTGGCCGTGGAACCGGCCGACTTTCGCAAGGGGATCGACGGACTGGCCCGGGTCTGCCGGGAGGAGTTGGGGGCGGATCCCTTCGCGGGAGCGGTCTTCGTCTTCAGGAACCGGCGGGGCACGATGCTTCGCGTCCTCACGTTCGATGGCTCCGGCTTCTGGCTTTGTCAGAAGCGCCTCTCCACCGGTCGGTTCCGCTTCTGGCCGACCGGAGGGGAGGGTGGCGTCAGGACCCTGGCCGCCCACCAGGTGCAGCTTCTTCTCTCGGGAGGGGACCCGGAGGCCGGGAACACGGCGCCCCCGCCGTGGCGACGACTCCGGGAGGTGGGCTGAGGAAGTTCTCCTCTTCCGGCTTGCGTTCCAAGGCTGAAATCGGTAGATTCCCGGTCCATGAGTGTTGTCCTCTGTTACCGGGGCCGGGAAGTTACCGAGGCTGACGTCGCCTTCGTCCAGGAGCTCATCGCGCGCCATCCGGAGAAGTCCCGGTGGGCGCTCTCCAGGGAGCTCTGCCGGGCCTGGGACTGGCGCCAGCAGAACGGCGCGCTCCGGGACATGGTCTGCCGGGGACTCATGCTCGCGCTCCACCGGGCGGGCCGGATCGAGCTCCCTCCGGTACGAAGACGCCCGCCGAACCCGTTGGTCACCCGGAAGCGGCGACCTCCCGTCGTCGTGGACGAGACACCCGTGTGCTGCCGCCTCCGGGACCTTGGAGTGCTTACCTTCCGCCAGGTTCGGAGGACCGACCTCGAGCCGGCTTTCGAGGGGCTCATGGAGGAGCACCACTATCTCGGCTACACCCAGCCTGTCGGCGAGCACCTGAAGTACATGGTCTTCGCCGGAGACCGGCCGGTGGCCTGCTTCGCGCTCTCCTCCGCTCCGCGGCATCTTGGTCCCCGGGACCGGTTCATCGGCTGGTCGAAGGAGGCGCGGAGGCAAAACATCCGGTTCCTCGCCTACAACACCCGGTTCCTGGTGCTCCCCTGGGTCACGGTGAAGCACCTCGCCAGCCACCTCCTCGGGAGGATGGCCCGGAGGGTCTCTTCGGACTGGGAGGCGCTCTACGGCCACCCGATCCACTACCTCGAGAGTTTCATCACCCCGAGCCGGCACGCCGGTACCTGCTACAAGGCGGCGAACTGGCGCTTTCTGGGCCTGACCACGGGTCGGGGGAAGGCCGCGCCGACGAAGCGGCCGAACCGGCCGAAGAAGGAGGTCCTGGGCCTTCCGCTGACGAAGCGTTTCCGCGAGATCCTTTCTTCCGTAGGATGAGCGCGACAACGCCCCCCCTGTCCATGGTCGATCTTCAGATGGAGAAGCTCGAGTCCATCCTCGAACACGCCAAGAGCCTGGGCCTCCCCGGGGAGGAGGTCGAGATTCTCCGGATGGTGATCCGGTCCAACGCCACCCTCCTCGAGCTCATCCAGCAGAAGAACATCTCGATGAAGCGGCTCCAGCAGATGATCTTCGGGTCGAAGACGGAGTCGCGGAAGAACGTGACCGGCCAGGGAGGGAAGGGCCGGTCCGGAGGCTCGCAGCAGCAGCAGAAGAAGAAGAAGAAGAAGAAGAAGCGCAGGGGGCATGGACGTCACTCCGCCCGGGACTACGTCGGTGCCGAGCGGAAGAAGATCCCGCACGCGCTCTCTCCGGGCGATCCCTGCCCCTGCGGCTGCGGAGGCAAGGTCTACCGCACGAGGTCCCGCGAGATCGTGCGGGTCCGCGGCAGCGCGCCCTTCGTGGCCACCGTGTACGAACAGGAGTGCCTGCGCTGCGGGACCTGCCTGGAGGTCTTTCCCGCTCCGGTGCCGCCGGAGGTGGGTGGCGAGGAGAAGTACGACGAGACCGTGGTGAGCATGGAGGCGTTCCTCCGCTACGCGAACGGCCTGCCCATGGCCCGGATCGAGGGGCTGCAGAAGGTGATGGGGATGCCGTTTCCGGCCTCGACGCAGTGGGAACTCCTGGCCGCGGGGGCTCGGAAGATCGCCCCCGCCTACGAGGAGACCCTGCGCCAGGCCGCGCAGGGTGAGCTCCTGCACAACGACGACACTCCGATGAAGATCCTCGCCTACCTGATCGAGGAGAGGAAGCGGAAGGAGCGGGGCGAGCCACCCTCCCCGCGCACCGGCATCTACACGACGGGGATCGTCTCGGTCCTTCCCGACGGCAAGAAGGTCGTCGCCTATTTCACCGGGAAGCGACACGCCGGGGAGAACCTCGCGGAAGTCCTGAAGAAGCGGGTGTCCGGGCTCGATCCCCCGAAGCAGATGTGCGACGGCCTCGACCGGAATCTGCCTTTCGGCTTCGAGACGATCCTGGGGAACTGCATGGCTCACGCGAGGAGGAAGTTCGTCGACGTGGAGTCCGCGTTCCCCCGCGAGGTCGAGTACGTGATCGACGAGCTGGCCCTGGTCTACCAGGTCGAGGACGAGGCGAAGACCGCGGGACTCGACGCCGCGGAGCGGCTCCGTCTCCACCAGGCCAGGAGCAAGCCGGTCATGGACCGCCTCGAGGTCTGGATGGACGAGCAGATCGAGGAGAAGAA
>JAOZQC010000495.1 GCA_029932425.1 Planctomycetota bacterium
TCGCTCGGTCTCTTCGCCTACGTCGTCGCCCGGCCCCCGCCCGCCGCGGAGCGGATCGTCGACGTCCGCATCCGGCCCCCGGAGACCCCGGAGACGCCCTCCGCCCCCCCGGCGGAAAGTCCTCCGCCCCCTTCCCGCGACCGGGCGGCCGCCCCCCCTTCGGACCTCCCCCCTCCCGCCGTGGTCCGCGAGGACGAGCCGGTGCCGGAGCCCTCCGGGGAGGAGGAGGCGGCCGCCGTCCCGGGGGAGCTCCGCCCCGGGGTCTCGGGGCCCGGGACGGCGGGGCTCATCGGCCCGGGGTCCGGGGGAGCGGGAAGCGGAGGCCGGCCCGGGGGCGCGGGGGCGGCGAGAGGGGAGCGGTCCTCCCGGGGGAGCCCGGCGCCGATCGAGCGGGGCCTGGCCTGGCTGGCCCGGCGCCAGCTCCCGGACGGTTCCTTCGGGGGCATCTCCTCGATCCGGCAGGTGGCGGGCGGCGACGGAGAGGCGCAGCGGGAGTACCGGATCGCCGAGACGGGCCTGGCGGTGCTCGCCTTCCTCGGGGCCGGGCACACCCACCGGGAGGGCCGCCACCGCGAGGTGGTGCGCAAGGCGGTGAGCTATCTCCGCTCCCGCCAGCGTCCGGACGGGGCGTTCCTTCCCGACCCTCCCGACCCCGCCGGCCGGCCCCTCTACGGCCAGGGCCTGGCCGTCCTGGCCCTCGCCGAGCTCCTCCGGAGGAGCGGATCCCGCTCGGTCACGGGGACCCTCACCGCGGGCGTGCGCTACCTCGAGAGGGTCCAGACGCCCTACGCCGGGTGGCGGTACCGGCCCGGGGACCGCGACTCCGACACCTCGGTCACCGGCTGGCAGGTGCTGGCCCTCGCCGCCGCGAGGCGGGCGGGGATCCCCGTCAACCCGGCCTCCTTCGAGGGCGCGCGCGAGTGGTTCCTCCGCGTCACGGAGGAGCGCACGGGCCGGGCGGGCTACCGCCGCCGGGGCCTCGGCTCCCTCTCCATGACCGCCACCGCGCTCGCCTGCCGGCTCGACCTGGGCCTGTCGAGAACGGCTCCCGCGGCGCGGGGGGCGCGCCGCCTCCTGGCCTCGAACCTCCCGGCCTGGCCGAAAGACCCCGCCGCCGCCCCCCCGGGAAACCCGCCCGACGTCACCTACTGGTTCTTCGGCGCCCTGGCCGCGACCCGCTTCGGCGGAGACCTGGCCCCCGCCTGGCGGAGGGCGCTCCGGTCCCTCCTCCTCCCCCGCCAGGCGAAGGAGGGCCCGGACGCCGGATCGTGGGAGCCCCCGGGCCGCTGGAGCCGCGTGGGAGGCCGCGTCTTCGCCACCGCCTCGATCCTCCTCGCGCTGGAGATCGCCCTGGACCTTCCCTCCGCGCTCCGCTGACGGAACGCGGGGAGCCGGCCGGTCCACCCCGTTCGCGGGTCCGCCCCCCCTTCCTCCCCGGAGGGCGGGCGCGACGGCCACCCCGGGGAAACGGCTTCCCGCGGAGCGCGGGGTCCGGGGACCACCCCGGGCCCCCCCGGCGAGAGATCGCCGGAAGGGGCGGGGCGCAACGGGGGAGCCGCCCCGCCGGGCGCGGAGAGACCCCGCGGAGACCGCCCGCCCGGAGGGGAGCGCGGGTCACTTCCGCGGGCGGGAGGACCACCACTTCCGCCAGCGGGCGACGGCGAGCTTCCGTTCGTCGGCGGGCGCCTGGGGATCGAATCCGAACATCCGGTGGGTGAGGAACCGGAGGGCGGTGGCCGCCTCCCCCCGGACGGCGGCGTTCCCCGCCTCGAGCTTCCCGATCAGGGCGGGAACCGCCCGCGGATCCCCGATCCGGCCCAGCGCCCGGAGGATCGCCCGCACCGTGGCTTCCCCGGTGCTCCCGGAGAGCGCGTCCAGCAGGTAGGGCACCGCCTCCTTCCGCCCCAGGCGCCCCAGCGCCCGGGCCGCGGCGAGGCGGAAGCGGCGGTCGGCGTCGGAGAGCGCGGCGAGGAGCATGGGGACGGCGGTGAGATCGCCGGACTTCCCGGCGGACCGGATCCGGTACCACCGCTGCCAGAGATCCACCCGCCGCCCGAAGTCGGGGTCCTTCACGATGCCCCGGAGAACACGCAGGAGGAGGGAGGCGAACCGGCCCTCCGCCCGCGGGAGCCGCGCCATCACCTCGGGCAGCGAGTCCTCGCCGATGGCGATGAGGATCCGCACCACCCGGTCCAGGAAGTCCCGGGCGAGCTTCAGCCTCGCCGCCCCCGCCTCCTCCCGCACGTCGGCGGCGAGCGTGTTCACCAGGAGGGGGACGGCGTCCTTCCCGATGGCGATGAGGAGGGCCTCCGTCTCCGACTTGAAGGCGGGGATGTCGTCGTAGTTGAAGTCGGGGAACTCGCGCAGCAGCACGTTCTTCCGGTCGAGGTACTTGAGGACGTCGAGGAGCTTCCCGGCCGTGGCCCGCCGCGAGAAGCCGGGCATCGGCTCTCCCCGCGCGGCGGTGTCCGAACGATCGAGGCCGAGCTTCTCGCGCAGGGTGATCGCCCAGCGGTGCGGGTCCGGGTTCCGGAGGAGAGGGCTGTGGAAGCCGTCTCCCCGCGCGGCGGGCGCGGCCAGGAGGATCGCGCCCAGGAGCACCGGGACGCCGACGTTTCTCATGCAGAGCCACCTCCCTGGACTCCCGGATTGTATCACTCCCGGGCTCCCCGCCCGGAGGGGGTCGACCTTTCTCAAATCGAGAGGGTCTTCCCCGATTCGAGTCCACCCTTCCCCCCCTCCCGGCCGATGGGGACGTACGAGGTGGACACGTGACAACGATCCGAACCAGGGAAGGGCCGGCGGCGACGGGGGGGCCGGAGGGGGAACGCCTTCCCAACCCGTTTCGTCGCGGTGGGTTGCGAACCACGCTCCCCCCGCCGCTCTTTCCGGCACGCGACTTGCGGCCGGATGGGACGAACGCGGAGGTGGTCATGGCTGCCGTGGTGAAGAGCTGGGTCAGGATCTTCTGCCCGCGGTGCGGAAAGCGCCAGACCTACGTCCTCCAGGAGGACTGGGTCCTCGTGTGCAGCGCCTGCGGGCACCAGCGCACGCTGAAGGCGGGC
>JAOZQC010000496.1 GCA_029932425.1 Planctomycetota bacterium
CGGAAACGGGCGTTCCCCGGGGACTCGCGTCTTGAAGCGCAGCGCGGGCTCTCCCGTCGCAGTTGGGCTGCGGGCGTGCCCGCGCTGTGGCACCGGGGCTTGTAGCGCCGGGACGATCCGTTCCCCTCGCCTCTCGTACGCCTTTGCGCCGGCGCCGGTGGCGGCCTACGCTTCCTCCAGCCGGGCTTCCTCCCGGGCCTGGAGGTTCCAGAGGGTGTAGCTCTCGAAGGCGGGCAGGTTCCGGAAGCGGAAGGTGGAGGTGGGGGCGCCGTCGAGGAAGCGCTCGGTGCGGGCCGCGAACCACGCCTCCGGCGCCCGGTTCCGGATGTCCGAGAGGAGGAGCCTGAGGTTCTCCCGGCTGGAGGGGCGCATCCGCTTTCCCAGGTAGTCGTAGCGGAAGGTCCCCGCGTCGATCCGCAGGCGCATGGGGGTCTTCTCCGTCCACACCAGGTCGGTGAGGATGTGGTCCTGCATCCGCTTCCGGCCGGAGACCAGGGCCGCCGATCCCGGGGTGGTGAGATCCGGACCGGAGGCCCCGGGCTGGATCTCCGTGCCGCTCCGCGCCTCCTCCTCGGTGAGGGAGAGGAGACCGGTGGAGACCACCGTGAGGCCCTCCCAGGGGAGGAGGGGCGGGGCGGGGGGCTGGGCGGCCTGGAGGAAGATGCCCTTTTCCAGGGGGTCGGCGATCCGCACCCGGAGGGGGGGAGGGAGAACCGGCATGTGGATGCCGGGCACCGCCTTGGCCCGGACCTTCTCCCGGGAGAGGACCTCGAACACGGCGTCCAGGGCGTCCGCGGGCACATCCTCCGCGAGGATCCAGGGGTGCTCCCTCAGACCCCGGGTGAGCTCCCCCAGGGGCCGTTCCAGGACCGCGGCCAGGGAAGCGGCGAGAGCCGGCGCCGGCAGGGGCTGCTCCTCGATGAGGAGAACGGAGTAGGTTTCCATGACGGATCCATCTTAACCGATCGGGGGCGGGGGGCGGATCCGGGCCCGGGTCCACTCGTCCCGGGCGTAACGGCGCTCCTCCAGCTCCCGGGCGAGCGCCGTCTCGCGGTCGGTGGGGGGGGCGGGGACCACCCGCGTTCCGAGGACCTCCCCGAAGGTCTCCGCCAGGATCTCCTCCAGGAGCCCGGGGTCCGTCCCCGCGTGGGCCGCCTCCGGGGTGAACGGGTTGGGGGCCGTGGGGACGGACCCGTGCTGGAGGAGCCCCCGGGCCGTCCTCCGCTGGGCGGATCCCACCAGCTTCCGCCCCTCCGCCGCCAGGTCGAAGGGGCTCGACTCGTAGAAGCAGAAGAACTCCTCCGGGTCCCCGGTGTCCGAGAGGAGCGCCCGGTCCCCCCTCGGGGAGCAGGCCACGCCGAGCCGGCCGAGAGCCCGGGCCAGGATCCCGTGGAAGAGGTCGTAGGCCGCCGCCGACGTCCGCGGCAGGCCGCGGAGGGAGAGGGGGTAGGCCACGGAGTAGGTGAGCTCCGGGCCGTGGAAGATGGCCTTTCCCCCCGTCATCCGGCGGACGATCCCGTACCCGAGGCGGGAGAAGGGGGCCAGGCGGTCCGCCGCCGCCGACTGGAAGTAGCCGAGGGAGAGGGTCCACGGCTCCCAGGTGTAGGTGCGCAGCGTGGGAACCGGGCGCGGGGCCCGCAGCAGGGCCTCGTCCAGGGCCATGTTGAACGCGGGAGCTCCCGGCCCCGACCGGATCCATCGCCACTCCATGCCCGATCTATACCCGGGGTGCGGTCCACCGCGGGTGCAATCTCCGTAGGAGGGGAGGAACGGGCGGGGCTATCATGCCCCGAACCATGGCCGAGAACGGTGGAAGGAGCGGCGGCTCGTTCCGGGAGCGGGCCCGGGTCTGGCACGACCGGAGGGGACTCCTCAAGGGGACCCGCCACCTGGTGTTCCTCTCCGTGCTCGTCCTCCAGAAGCGGACGGAGGACATCCGCGAGTGCATGCACTGGGCCCTGGAGCGCCGGGTACCCGTGGGGCGCATCCGGGAGGCGGTGCTCCAGAGTCATCTCTTCGCCGGCTTTCCCCGGGCCCTCCACGCCCTGGAGATCCTGGACGAGGTGCTGCTCCAGCGGGGGGTGACGGAGGCCCCGGCGAAGGACCGGATCCCGCCCCGGGTCTCCGTCCGGGCCTGGCTCCGGAGGCGGGGCCGGGAGCTCTTCCGGGAGGTGTACCGGGAGGATGCGGAGCTGGTCATCGACCGCATCGCCGCCTTCCACCCGGACTTCATGGACTGGATCCTGGAGGACGCCTACGGGAAGGTGCTGGCCCGCCCCTTCCTGGACCTGAAGACCCGGGAGATCCTGGCGGTGGCCATGCTCACCGCCCTGGACCTCCCCCGCCAGCTCACCCCCCACCTCCGCGCCGCCCTCCGGGCGGGGGCCAGGGTGCGGGAGCTGAGCGAGGCCATCCGGCAGCTCGGCCTCCTGATCCCGCGCGACCGCGTGAACCGGGCGCTCGTCCGACTGGAACGGGCCCGGACCAGCCTTTGACAGGGAGGAAGACCATGTTCCGCTCGGTCCTCGTGGCGAACCGCGGAGAGATCGCCCTGCGCATCCTCAGGGCTCTCCGGGAGCTGGGGATCCGCTCCGTGGCCGTCTACTCCGAGGCCGACCGGGACTCCCCGCACCTCGAGGCCGCCGACGAGACGATCTGCATCGGAGGGCCGCGCAGCGGCGAGAGCTACCTCGACATGGAGGCCGTTCTCGAGGCCGCGGAGCAGAAGGACTGCCAGGCCGTCCATCCCGGGTTCGGCTTCCTCGCCGAGAACGCGGTGTTCGCCGACATGTGCCGGCAGGCCCGGGTCACCTTCATCGGTCCCTCCCCGGGGGCGATCCGGCTCATGGGGGTGAAGGCGGCGGCGCGCGAGACGATGCGGGAGGCGGGGCTCACGCCGATCCCCGGCTCCCGGGGCGTGGTGCGCACGGAGGAAGAGGCGCGCCGGGCCGCGGCCCGGATCGGCTACCCCGTGCTCCTCAAGGCCAGTGCGGGGGGGGGCGGCCGGGGCATGCGGGTGGTGGAGGAGGAATCCGACCTGGCGGAGGCCTTCGCCTCCGG
>JAOZQC010000497.1 GCA_029932425.1 Planctomycetota bacterium
AGGCGTCCTCCGTCTCGTCGGCCAGCCGGTCGGGGTCGGCCTCGGCGTCCGCGTCGCCGGGGCCGGTCCCCGCGGCCTGCCCGGGCTCGATGCCGTGCCGGAGGGCGAAGCGGTCGAGCCGGTCCTGCGCGCTCTCGTGCCTCTCGCGGACCCGGGGGATCCTCGCCTCCCAGCGGCGCATCTTGTCCTCGAGGGGCCCGCGCTCGCGCGAGATCTCCGCCCCCAGGCGCTCCCGGAGGGCGGCGAACTCCTCCCGTGCGCGGCGCTTCTCCGCCCGGATCTCCGCGAACAGGGCGTCCCGCACCCGGCCCGCCGCCCGGAGGATCCGGGCCCGCTGCTCCTCGCGGCGGGCCTTCAGTCTCTTCCGCTCCCCGACCCCGGCGGAGGCGGCCTCCTCGCGCGCCGCCCGGTACTTCCGCTCCCGTTCCTCCTCCCGCTCCCGGTACCCGGCCTCCTCGCGGGCGCGGTCCTCCTCGTACGCGGCGTCGCCGGCGGCCAGGAGCTCCCGGACCTCCGAGAGCTCGTCGAGCAGCGAGTGGATGCGGCGCACCATCTCGCCGAACACCGGCCTCCGGCCCGATCCCTCCTCGGCGGGGTTCAACTGCATTCACGCACCACCCGTCTCATCAGGAGGCTCAGCTCCTGCATCGCGTTCGCCCCCGCCCGCCCCGCCGACCGCATCTCGTCGAGGAAGTCCTTCTCGAAGTTCCGCCTTGCCCGGTCCCTCCAGGCCTCGGCCGTCCGGCGCCAGGCCTTCTCCAGGTCCCCCAGCGCTCCCATGAGCATCTGCTCCGCCTGGCTGATCCGCGGCATCGCCGCCCTCCTTTCCCCGGCGTCCGGAAGGGCCCAGGTAGTCCTCCAGCCGGTCCAGCATGTGGTCCAGGCGCGCGAGCGCCTTCGGGGACAGATCGTCGAGGAGGGACTCGAAGCGCCGGACGGCGGGCATGAGCTTCTCCGCCTCCGCCTCCAGGACGAGGAGCCAGTGCTCCACCACGGCCACCTTCCTCTCGGCTTCGGCCTTCCGCGCGCGCGCCCGCTCGTACGCCTTGCGCTCGTCCACGGTGCTCTTCCGGCCCACCCGGGGCAGGGTGAAGCGGGCGTTCAGGTAGTCCCGCCAGGCCTGCTTCATCTCGTCGTGGCGCCGCCGGACCTGGGCCCGCCAGTAGGGGAGCTGCTCCCGGTGCAGCCACTCGCCCACCGACTGGAGATCTCCGGTGACGAGCTCCACGGCGCGCCGCGCCCGCTTGTCGAACTTGCGGTAGCCGTCACGGAACCGGAGCAGGACCTCCGGAGACCGGATGTGGGCCGATCCGGCGCCCAAGCTAGCGCTGCTCCAGGTAGCGGCGGATCGCCTCCGCCTTCCGGAGGAGCACGGGGACTTGCTCCTCGGCGGCGGCCACGAACTTCGCCATGACGCCGATCATGTGCCGGAACTCCCCCGCGAACTTCTCGTGCTCCTGGTCCTGCCAGGTCTCCCCGAGCTTCGTGAACTGCCGGTGGATCCCCGCGACCTGCACCTGGACCTCGGCGCTGAAGCGCTTCAGGTCGAGGGCGAACCGGTGCAGCTCCTCGGGGTCGACGATGGCCTTGGGCACGGGCGTCCTCCTCGCTCGGGAGCGGATGTTCCCGGAGAGGAGATTGTAGCGCAGGGGGACCGGTGGGGGCCCCCCGGGAATACGGAATACGGCGACAGGGGAACATTCGTACACCTTGTGCACGTTCGTGCCGGGGGAGAACGCTCCCCGCGCGGATGGCGGAATACGGCAGCCGGATGGCGGGGCGGGCCCGCCCTCCGCGGATGATCTCTGCCCGGGGTCCTTCGCCGGGGTGGTCGCCCGGCCCGGCCCCGTAGTGCTGCCCCTTCCTCCCCGCGCCGGGCGGCTGCTCTCCCTCCGCTGGGGGGCGGGTGGAGCGGGGGCGGATACCGGGGCTTCCGACGGCCGCCGGTCCCGGGGCGAACGACCGAAAGGCGGCCAAGGCGGGGGGCTGGATGTGGAGGCGGCACCCGGATTCGAATCGGGGATGACGGATCTGCAATCCGTTGCCGGCGTTGGCATGTAAGGGGTTACGACCGCCGGCCGGTGAACTGGCAGGGAACCGGCGAGAATACGGCCCCTTCAAGGGCAGCGGGTTGTAAGAGCAAGCTCCCTTTTTCGCGGGCCGGTTCGGGGCTTGAGAGGCAGAAACTGCGTCGGGTGCTATGGAGAGCCGGGAGTTGTCGCTGAACGTTACCTCGGGCCGCTGCCGAAAAGAGCTGCCCCAGATCGCCTACTGACTGGACCTGACACCACAAGACCGCTGCGCCGCCTGCCCAGGAGATCTCGGTACCTGTAGAGCCTGCGCATGAATGGATGGCGCCGCCCTGCGAGCGCCCGCCGGCGAGGCTCCGACGCGGAATTCAGGGATCTGCCCGCTGGGAAGGTGACGGATGTCGACGCTCGCAGGCGTTCTTGCATTTCCCGCGGCGAGGACGACAGACCATCTCCGCAAAGGGCGCAGGGAACGATGTAGATCTGACGTCGTCCGGGCGTCAGGTGTGCGCGGGCACGACGTGCATCGCGAACAGGGTCTTGTCCAGAAGCGCCTGGTAGGCCGGCGTTCGTCTCTTCGTCAATCGTGTGCCTTCGGCAAGAGTGTGTGAATTCGTGATGTGGTCTCGCTTATCGTCGGTCGCCCGCAATGTCGCGGGGCAAATCGAGGAGGAACCCGACGATGGCGAGACGCGCACCCGACCTGCCCAGCCCGCTCGCGAAGGCCGCGCGGCGCTTTGAGAGCCGGCGCACAGACCGCACCGGCCGGCGTATCCCGGAGGAGCTCTGGAGTCTGGCGGTTGGTCTGGGCCGGGTGTGCCTTCACATCGCAGGTCACGCTGCCGCATTGAGGACGAGTCCTCGGTTGGCCCAGAACTCCTTGTCGGTGCCGTTCAATCGGGCCACGCGTAGTTCGACGACCCTGAGGAAGCCGGGCGTTTTCCATCGCATCCCCGCCCGCTTGAAACGTGACTGGACCAGGTGCTTGCACGCCCCCTCCACGCTGCCGGAGCCCACGGCGAGTCCAT
>JAOZQC010000498.1 GCA_029932425.1 Planctomycetota bacterium
AACGACTCGCCGCAGGACTCCCACGGGCGCCGCTTACGGAAGCGGCGCGCGGGTTCTTGCGAGCATGCCGGTGATGTCCGCACGGCGGATCGAGAAGGTGGTCCACCACGACGGGGCGGGCTCTTGACCCACTCCCGGACCTACGACGATCGGGACAACCCGGGGAAGGGCGGGTTGTGCCGTGCAGGCTCGGGTGGGAAACGGGCGATCGATGCACGGACCTCCGCTGGCGGGTCGTGAAGGGGGGCGGGCAGCGGAGGAGGGCCGCCTTCGGACCGGCCGGAGGGCGATGGGGGAGTTCCCCGGTTCGGGGGAGCGTCCTCGGCCGGGAGAGAGGGCATCCCGGTGCCGGAGTCACGAACGCGGTGGCCGCGGCGTGCCGAGGGGCCGGGGACGGGAGGGGCCGGCGATTCCCGGGCGGAGGTTCGAGGGGCGCATTGTAGACTCGGGCCGCCGCACCATCCGGAGGAACCACATGAGGATCATACTGCTGGGCGGGCCCGGGGCGGGGAAGGGCACCCAGGCCCGGGCCATCACGGAGAAGTACGGCATCCCCCAGATCTCCACCGGAGACATGCTCCGGGCCGCCGTGAAGGCGGGGACGCCCCTGGGGCTGGCGGCGAAGGAGGTCATGGACGCGGGTGGACTCGTCTCGGACGAGATCATCCTCGGGCTGGTGGAGGAGCGGCTGGCGGAGCCCGACTGCCGAAACGGCTACCTCCTCGACGGTTTTCCCCGCACCATCCCCCAGGCGGAGGGCATGCGCGAGCGGGGTCTCGGCGTGGACTACGTGGTGGAGATCGACGTCCCCGACGAGGAGATCATCCGCCGCATGAGCGGCCGGCGGGTCCACCTCCCCTCCGGGCGCACCTACCACGTCCTCTACAACCCCCCGAAGGTGGAGGGGAAGGACGACGTCACCGGCGAGGACCTGATCCAGCGCGACGACGACCGGGAGGAGACGGTGCGGGAGCGGCTCCGGGTCTACCACGCCCAGACCGAGCCCCTGGTGCGCTTCTACTCGGAGTGGGCCGCCTCCGGGGACGGGGAAGCTCCGAAGTACGTGAAGGTGGACGGGGTGGGAACCGTGGACGAGATCCGGGAGCGCATCTTCGCGGGTCTGGCCTGAGCCGATGACGCGGCGTCCCGCGCCGCGGGGGTCCGCCGTTCCCGCGGTGCCCTCCTCGCGCTCCTCGCCGCGGAGGCCGCCCGCGGAGGGCCCGCGGTCGCCGGCCTCCTCGCGGAGGCGGAAGAGTACCGGCCCGGACGCCCGACGTACCGGACTTCGTCCGGGTCCGGAAGGAGCCCGCGGGCGCGGGCGGCGTGCTCTGCCGGCTCCTGGTGAAGAAGTGTGGGGTGCGGATCACCTTCCGGGGGGAGCGGGCGCCGAGGCGGATCGAGGAGGTCGTCTCGGAGAAGCGGCCGGCTCCCGTTCGGGCCGGGGACCGTCTCCAGGTCACTCTTCCTCCCTTCGGACCCCCGGGGGAGGTGGTGCTTCGCTGCCGAGAATCCTGTGCCCGCCGTCCCGTTTCGCTCGATAGGGAAGGGGAGAAGGTGCGCCCGCGTTTCGGGCGGGTGGGTGTGGTCGACCTGCGGATGCGGGAGGCGCTGCCCCGGTGGAGGCCGAGGAACAGGTCCGGTTCGCGGAGACGGAGGACTTCGGGTCCGACGCCCTGGCCGCTCCCCCGGGAGCGACGGCGAGCGGATTCGGGAGCGACGGCTCGGCTTCCCCCGCGGCCCTCGGTCCCCTGGCGGAGGAGGCGGCCCGCGCCTTCGAGCGCGATCTCCTCGACGGCACCGTGGCGGGGTGCCTCCTGGAGGAGATGCTGGGGCGGGGATCCATGGGCACGGTCTTCCGGGCCGTCCACCTCGCCCTCGACAAGCCGGTGGCGGTGAAGGTGCTGAACCCCGCCCTCTTCCACCTGAAGCGCCACGTGGACCAGTTCTTCCGGGAGGCCCGGGCCGCGGCCGCCCTGGAGCACCCGAACATCGTCACCGTGTACAACGTGGGCCAGGAGCGGGGCCGGTACTACATCGTGATGCAGTACGTCCGCGGGGAATCCCTCGCGGACCGCCTGGCCCGGGAGGGACGGCTCACGGTGCCGGAAGCGGTGAGGGTGGGCCTCGAGGCGGCCCGCGGGCTGGCGGCCGCGCACGAGAAGGGCGTCGTCCACCGGGACGTGAAGCCCGCCAACCTCCTCCTCACCCTCGAGGGGGCGGTCAAGGTGGCGGACTTCGGCCTGGCCTACCGCTCGAGCGAGACCGCGGAGGCCACGGGACGGGCGGAGGTGATGGGGACGCCGTACTACATCCCTCCCGAGCAGATCGCGGGCACCGTGGTGGACCACCGGGCGGACCAGTACAGCCTGGGGGTGACGCTCTACTACTGCCTGACCGGGGTGCGTCCCTTCGAGGCTCCCACCGCGGGGGAGGTCCTGGTGAAGCACCTGGCGGAGACGCCCGCCCCCCCGGAGCGGCACCGCCCGGAGGTCCCGGAGGCCCTCTCCCTGCTGGTGCGGCGTCTTCTCGCGAAGAAGCCCGGCGGTCGCTTCGCCCGCACCGCGGACCTGATCCGGGCCCTCGAGGAGACGGGCCTCGCCGGCTGAGCGCCCGGTCTACCGGTTCCGGGAGGCGCGCGGGCCGAACCGGGCCCGCTCCTCTCCGTCCCCGTCCGTCACCACGCAGGACCGGTCCGCGGGATGGAAGGTCGCCGTGAGCTCGCCGCCGGGAAGGGGCAAGCGGCACGTCACGGCCCCGGGAGCGGCCTTGGCGGCGGCGGGCAGGATCGAGGCGGGGGGCTTCCCGAAGAAGGGCGAGAGGACGGTGACGAAGTCCGCGGTCCGCGATCTCCTCGTGGTGGCGGCGGAGAGGTGCCACTGCCGGAGCTTGACCCACGGCTGCGGCGGAGGGTCGAAGCGGTCCGTCACGGAGAGGGCCAGGTCCGCGGGCAAGAGGAACCGGACCACGGCCCCGCCCTTCTTCCCGCGGGTGAGCACGGTGCGGCCCCGGATCTCGAGGGGACGGGGC
>JAOZQC010000499.1 GCA_029932425.1 Planctomycetota bacterium
AAGAGACAGTCGCTCCTGGCCGGGGCCCGCCGCCCCCTCGAGCACCGGGCCCCGGTCCGCCTGTACACCGGCACGGCGATGGTCTGCGGGCGCCTCCACCTCCTCGACGCCCCGCGGATCGAGCCGGGCGGTTCCGCCCTGGCGCAGTTCCGGGGCGAGGAGCCCCTGGTGGCGGCGCCCGGCGACCGCTTCGTGCTGGGGCAGTACTCGCCGGTGGTCACCATCGGAGGCGGCCGGATCCTCCGGCGGAGCGACCGGAAGGTGAAGCGCCTCGGCGCCCCGGGGCTCGCCGCGCTGGGCGCCCGGGAACGGGTGCTGGACGACGAGCGGGCCGGCATCCTCCTGGACCTCGAGGAGGCCGGGGGCGCGGCCCTCCGGGTGGAGGAGATCGCCTCGCGCTCCCTGCTCCTCGAGGAGCGGGCGCGGGAGCACCTCGCGGCGCTCGAGGCGGAGGGCGAGGCGGTGGCCCTCGACCTCGGCGGGATGTGGGCCTCCGGCCGGGTCCACGCCGATCTCCGCCGGCGGGTGCTCGAGGCGGTCCGGGTCTGCCGCGTGAGGCACCCGCGGCGGCGGGGCGTCACGGTCCGGGCCCTGGCGGAGGCCCTGGGGGGGGGCGACCTCCTCCTCCGGCAGGTCGTCCGGGAGCTGGTGGAGAGCGGGGAACTCGTCCGCAACGAGGGGTTCCTGTCCGAACCGGGACACGACGGCTGGCTCACCCCCGAGCAGGACGACGTGGCGCTCGCCGTCGAGCGGGCGCTGGCGGAAGCGGGTCCCCGGCCGCCCCGGATCGGCGAGCTGGCGGAGCGGCTGGAGGTCCCGGAGGACCTCCTCCGCGCTACGCTCGAGATCCTCGCGCGCCGGGGGCTGGCGGTCCGCCTCTCCGACGAGATCTACGCCCACCCCGAGGCGGAGCGGGAAGCCCGCCGTCTCCTCCTCGCCTGGTTGCGGCGGGAAGGGCGGATCGGCGTGGTCGACTTCCGGGACCTCCTCGGCGCGTCGCGGAGGTCCGTGTACGTCTGGCTCGATCACTTCGACGAGGTGGGCCTGACCCGTCGCGTCGAGAACCTGCGGTATCTCCGGGATGCCGCACAAGACGAATGGAACGCTGGGCACGGGTCCCACCAGGGGGCCCAGGCTTGAAGATCGAGGAGGACTCGCATGCCGGATGACTATCGAGAGATGTGGGCCGGACTGGGGTTGGATCTCGAGGCCCACGACGGGTTGCTCGAGGCTCTGAGCAGCGCCTACCGGGATGTGTTCCTTTCCCAATCGGACCGTCCCGAAGGGATGCAGTACTTCGACTTCGTGATGAGCGAGGTCCACGGACTCCGGATCAAGGAGCTGCTCGACGCCAGGCGGGACGGAAGGAAGGTCGTCGGTTCCTTCTGCGTCTTCGTGCCCGAGGAGCTCGTGCTCGCGGTCGACGGGGTGTCCGTCGGCCTGTGCGCGGGGGCCGAGTTCAACTTCGAGGGGGCGGAGACGCTGCTTCCGCGCAGCACCTGTGCCCTCATCAAGTCGGCGTTCGGCTTCAAGCTGGCCAGGGTTTGCCCCTACCTGGAGGCTTCGGACATGCTGGTGGGGGAGAACACCTGCGACGGCAAGAAGAAGGCGTACGAGGTCCTCAGGCGCCACGTGGAGAACCTCTATGTCATGGACCTACCCCAGACGAAGTCCGACGAGGGCCGAGCCCTGCTGAGGGCGGAGTACCTGCGCTTCGCCGAGGCGCTCCAGGGCTTGTGCGACCGGCGCCTCACCGTGGAGGGCCTGCGGAAGGGGATCGACATCGCCAACCGGAAGCGCCAGGCTCTGCGCCGTCTCTGCGAGCTCCGCGCCGCCGACCCCGCCCCCATCTCCGGCCTGGATGCCCTTCTGGTCAACCAGGTCTTCTTCTACGACGACCCCGGGCGCTTCACGGATTCGGTCAACAGGATCTGCGACGAGATCGAGGAGCGCTCCGGAAGCGGCCGGGGCGTCCGGCCCGCCGGGGCACCGCGAATCGTCGTCTCGGGTTGCCCCATGGCGGTGCCGAACTGGAAGCTGACGTCCATCGTGGAAGGCGCGGGCGCCGTCATCGTGGGAGAGGAGTCCTGCGTGGGCGAGCGCGGCAGCCGCCACCTGACCGAGGAGAGCGGGAACACGGTCGAAGCACTCATCGACGACCTCGTGGACCGCTACTTCCGGATCGACTGCGCGGTGTTCACTCCCAACCCCTCGCGGTTGAGCCATCTCGAGGAGATGGTGGCGGCCTACCGGGCCGACGGCGTCATCCACTACTCGCTGCAGTTCTGCCAGCCCTACCAGATCGAGAGCGGCGAGGTGGAGCGCGGGCTCGAGAGGGCGGGAATACCATGCCTCTCGCTGGACACGGACTACAGCCAGGAGGACGTGGGCCAGATACGGACCCGCGTGGAGGCCTTCCTCGAGAGGGTCTCGCCGTAGATGCGGCGCGCCGGTATCGACGTGGGGTCGCGTACCGTGAAGCTCGTTCTCGTAGAGGACGGGGCGGTGCGTCTGAGTCGCGTCCGGGAGAACTCCTTCGACCCCATCGGCGTCTGCCGCGAGATCCTTGCGGACGTCTCGTACGATCGCCTGACGGCGACCGGCTATGGCCGCCACCTGTTCCGGCGGTCCTTCGATGGCGAGGTGATCAGCGAGATCAAGGCCTTCGCGATCGGGGCTCGCGCCCTGTCTCCTCGATGCCGGACGCTGCTCGACATCGGGGGGCAGGACACGAAGGCCATCGCCTTGGACGAGGCCGGCCGTCTCGGGAAGTTCGAGATGAACGACCGGTGCGCGGCGGGAACGGGAAGGTTCCTCGAGATCATGGCCCTCGCCCTGGGGTACTCCCTCGATGACTTCGGAGAGGCCGCCCTCGCCGCCGCTGAGTCCGTGAGCCTGAACAGTATGTGCACGGTCTTCGCGGAGTCAGAGGTGATTTCCCTGGTGGCGAGGGGAGCGTCCCGAGAGGCCGTTGCACGTGGGATCCACGATGCCGCGGCCCGGCGCTGCGCCGCCATGCTCCGGCG
>JAOZQC010000500.1 GCA_029932425.1 Planctomycetota bacterium
TGGTGGTGGTCGCGGACATCAAGGATGAGCAGCGCATGGACCGGCTCTTCTCGGAAGCCCGGTTCGACCACGTGTACCACGCGGCGGCGTTCAAGCACGTTCCGCTCATGGAGGCGAACCCCGCGGAGGCGGTGAAGAACAACGTCCTGGGCACCCGGATCCTGGCGGAGTGCGCCTACCGGTCGGGGGTGGCGAAGTTCGTCCTCATCTCGTCCGACAAGGCCGTCCGGCCCAGCAGCGTCATGGGGGCCACGAAGCGCGCCGCGGAGCTCCTCCTGTCCTCGATGCCCGCCGATCGGACGCGCTTCCTCTCCGTCCGGTTCGGGAACGTCATGGGCAGCCAGGGGAGCGTGATCCCCCTCTTCCGCAAGCAGATCGCGGAGGGGGGACCGGTGACGGTGACCGATCCCGAGGTGGTGCGGTACTTCATGACGATTCCGGAGGCGGTCCAGCTCGTCCTCCAGGCGGGGGCCATGGGCGGCGGGGGCGAGGTGTTCCTCCTGGACATGGGCAAGCCGGTGAAGATCGCCGATCTCGCCCGGAAGCTCATCACGCTCTCCGGGTTCCGGCCGGACGAGGACATCGCCATCCGCTACGTGGGACTCCGGCCGGGGGAGAAGCTCTACGAGGAACTCCTCGTGGAGGCGGAGGGGGTGCTGCGCACGGAGCACGAGAAGATCTGGGTGCTGGACGCCGTGCATCCCCCGGCGGAGGAGGTCCGGTCCCTCGTGGACCGCCTCATCGAGAGCGCCCGTCGCGCCGAGGAGACGCACCTCATCCGGAACCTGGCGGTCCTCGTGCCGGAGTACTCGCCCCAGAACGACGCCTACCGGCGCCTGCTCGAGTCCCAGCCCGCGGAGCGCCCGGAGTGATCCGCGACCTGCTGGTCTCCCTCCGCCCGGGCCAGTGGGTGAAGAGCGGGTTCGTGTTCGTGGCCCCGCTCTTCGCCCGGCGGCTCACCGAACCGGAGGCGGGGCTCCCCACCCTCGCCGCCGGGGGGCTCTTCTGTCTCGCGGCGTCCGGGGTCTATCTCCTGAACGATCTCGCGGACCGCGAGCGCGATCGCGGGCATCCCCGGAAAAGGGAGCGCCCCATCGCCGCCGGCCGCCTGGGAGCCCGGCCCGCCCTCTCCGCCGCCCTCCTGCTCGCGGGGGCGGGAGTGGCCGGCGGATTCCTCGTGGGGGTCGGCCTGGGGACGATCCTCCTCGTCTACGTGGCGGTGCAGGTCGGGTACAGCCTCGGCCTCCGGAGCGTGGTCCTCCTCGACGTCTTCTGCATCGCCTCGGGCTTCGTGCTCCGGGTCCTGGCGGGAGCGGTGGCCGCCCACGTCTTCGTGTCGTCGTGGCTCATCCTCACCACCATCTTCCTCTCTCTCTTCCTCGCCCTCTGCAAGCGCCGGGCGGAGGTCGCCCTTCTCGCGGGAGACGGGGGCGCGAACCACCGGGCCACCCTCGAGGAATACGAGCCCGCCTTTCTCGACAAGCTCATCACGATCTCCGCGGCGGGAGTGGTGCTCTGCTACTCGCTCTACACCCTGGACGAGCGGACGGTGCGCGTGTTCCACACCCGGAACCTCGTCCTCACCGTGCCCTTCCTCCTCTTCGGGGTCTTCCGCTATCTCTTCCTCGTCCACCGGCGGGAGGGGGGGGGATCCCCGACGAGCACGGTGTTGCGGGACGTGCCCCTCCTGGCCACCCTGGCCGCCTTCGGCCTGGTGACGCTGGTGGTGCTCTACGTGCGGGGTCTGCCGAGCGTCTGATCAGGGAGCGGGGAGGACCTGCCAGAGAGACCGGGGGATGATCTCCGAGAGCCGCGCTCCCGGGGGGAGCGGCAGGCGGAGCGGCAGGCCCGGGTACTCGCTCACGAAGAGGGGCCGGGCGCCGCGCTCCCGCCAGGCCCCCGCCAGGCCGCGGCGCGGGCGGCGTCGCCGCACCCGGAGGTCCGGGCGGAGCCCTTCCACCTCCCGGAGGTAGCGGATCACCTCTCCGTCGCCCCAGCCCGTGAGGAGGAAGGCGCCGGAGGGGAGGGCGGCCAGGACGGACCGCCCGAAGCGCTCGGGCTCCCGGCAGCCGGCCTTCCCGGGCCAGAGGAACGCGCGCGCGTGGGCGGGCGTGGCGCCGGGAAAGAACGCCTCCGGATGGGCGGCGCCGTGGCGGGCGAGTCCCGCGTAGATCCCGGCGGGCAGGAGCACCACCGCCGCCGCGAGCCCCAGGGCGGGGAGGGGGGACCGGAACCGCCCGGGAAGGGCCGCGGCCCCCACGCCGGCGAGGATCCCCGCGGCGGTGAGGGCGGGGAACAGGAAGAGGGAGCGGTCTCCCACCCGCGCGAAGAGGAGCGGCAGGAGGAGACCGGCGGCGGCGCAGGCGAGGAGGGGGCCGGCGTACCCCGGACGCCGTCTCGCCGCCAGGAGGAGGCCGCCCGCGGCGAGGACGAGCTGGGGGCCGGCGAGATCCAGGCCGAGGAAGCGGGCCTCGTAGAGGAGGAGCCCGGGAAGGCTCTCGAGGCGGGGGAGAGACAGCCCCGCCCCCCCCGCGAGGAACTCCCCGAGTTCCGCACCGCCGGCGGCGGCCCGGGCCAGGAGGACGAGGAAGGGGAGGGCGCCCGCCGCGAAGCCGAGGGCGGTGCGGCCGGCGCCCGTCCGGAGCGCGCCCCGGCGGACCCACTCCACGGCCAGGACGAGGAGGACGCCGAACGAGACCACGGGCACCATGCGGTGGTGCAGGAGGGAGAGCCCCGTGACGAGTCCGAAGAGGAACGCGGGCCGCCGGGGATCCCGGAGGGCGGAGGTGGCCGTGGAGAGGAGGAGGAGCAGGAGGAGGACGGTGGAGGTGTAGACCTCCGCCACCACCGCCGCGGACCAGAACGCGTGGGAGACGGCGAGGGAGCCCGCGGCCACCCATCCCCCCAGGGCGGAGCCCGTGATCCGGCGGGCGAAGGAGAAGGCGAGGGCGACGGCCAGGGCGCCGAAGAGAGCGCTGGCGAGGTTGGCGGAGGGGGCCGGCGGGAGGCCCGTGGCCCGCGAGA
>JAOZQC010000054.1:0-1385 GCA_029932425.1 Planctomycetota bacterium
CCCGCGCGGCCGCGGCGCGCTCCCGCGGGCCGGGCCGGCGGAGGCCGCGCACCCGCCCCCCTCCCCCCTCCCCCACCCGCCCTCCGGGATCCGCCCGGAGGGACTGCCCTCGCCGCCCCCGGCGTGAGGTATCATCGAGGGCCGTCCTCCACTGGCCCGCCTCCGGCGGTCATCCCGCGGCGCCCGCGGCGAGGACCCGGCCGTCACGGGAGGGGCGGACCCGGAGCGGAGGGCGCGGTCGCGGCGCCTCCTCGGCGCGCGGTTCAGGGAGGCGGCGAGCATGTCCGAGACTTCGGCCGGGGGCCTGGGGAGGGGACGACCGCCTCCGGTCTCCGTGGTCGTGATCACCTGGAACCGGGAACGGGAGATCGGGCGCTGCCTCCGCTCCCTCCTGGCCCAGACCCACCGTCCCCTGGAGATCATCGTCGTCGACGACGGCTCCACCGACGGCACCCGCGCCGCCGTGGAGCGTGCCGGAGCGGAGGCGCCCGCCGACCTGACCTGGCGCCTCGTGGGGGACGGCGTCAACCGGGGGATCGGGGGCGCCCGCAACGCCGGGATCGAGGCCGCCCGCGGGGAGATCATCGCCTTCACGGACGACGACTGCGTCGCGGATCCCGACTGGGTCGCCGCCCTGGTCCGGGCCTTCGACGAGGAAGAGGACGTGGCCGTGGTGGGAGGCGCCATCCGGGAGCCGCCGGACCGTACCTGGGCCCAGAGGGCGGCGGAGGGCATCAACTTCCTGGGGACGCGCCTCCGGCCCGTGACGGGGGTGAACGGCTGCAACATGGCCTTCCGGGCGGACTTCCTCCGCGCCCATCCCTTCGATCCCGCCGTGCGCTACGGGGCGGACGAGATCGACCTCTGCTACACGGCCGCCGAGGAGGGCCGGAAGATCCTCTTCACCCCGGACGCCCGGGTCACCCACCACCACCGCCGGAGCGTCCGGGCGTTCTTCCGGCAGCAGTTCCTGAGGGGACGGGGCTCCGTGTGGGTGCGCAGGAAGCACCACCGGGGGTTGTGGCCCCGCAAACATCACGTCTCCCTCCTGCTCACGGCGAGCGCGGCGGCCGCCGCGCTCTTTCCCGGCCGGACCACCCTCCTCGTCCTGGCCGGCGCCGCCGTCCTGTTCCTGGCCACGGTCCTCGCCCTGGACCTCGCCCGGAGAAAGCCCCTGGCGAGCATCCTCGTCACGCTCCCCCTCACCGCCGCCGGCTACCTCGCGGAGTTCGCGGGAGCCCTGGTCGCCGCCGCGGGCCGGCGGCCGGCCCGCCGCTGAGGACGATCCGCGCTCAGAGCAGCCGGCGCCGTACGGCGGCGGGGATCCAGCCCAGCGCGGCCAGGAGCAGGAGGATCCCGTAGCGCGGCTTCCCGGGGCGGATCCT
>JAOZQC010000054.1:1395-11303 GCA_029932425.1 Planctomycetota bacterium
CGCGGCGGTCGGCGCCCGCGGCCCGCGGGCGCCCGCTCCGGCGGAGCGGCACCCCGCCGTAGGCGTGGCTCCGGGCCGCGGCGTGCCGGCGGAGGCGCCGGAGCCGGCGGGGAGAGAAGCCTCTCGTGATCCGGGGGTTCGCATGGATGAGAGAGAGGGCCCGGAGAGAGTCCCTCCGCATCCGCTCCACGTCCCGGGAGGTGTTCTCGCCGTGGAGCCGGGTGTGGCAGAGGACCCGGGGTACGAACCGGAAGTGGTACCCGCCGGCGATCCGGGCCCACATCTCCCAGTCGTCCGCCCCGTTCAGGGACTCGTCGAAGAGCCCCACGCGCTCGAAGCACTCCCGCCGCACCACCACGGCGGCCGTCCCCGGCACGCAGTTGCCCGTGAGGATCTCCCCCCGAACGTCCCCCGAGAGACGCCGGGGGGAGACCGGGGGGCCCGGGTTCAGCAGGCGTCCCCGCTCGTCGATCCGGGCCGACCGGCAGTGCACGAGCCCCACGCGCCGGTCCTCCGCGAAGGGGGGGATCTGCTCCGCCAGCTTCCCCGGAAGCCAGCGGTCGTCCTGATCGAGGAAGGCGAGGAACTCCCCCCGACTCCGCCGGACGGCCGCGTTGCGGGCGCCGGCGATGCCCCGGTTCGCCTGCCGGAAGAGGCGGATCCTCGGGTCGCGGAAGCCCTCCAGGAGGCCGGCGCTGCCGTCCGTGGAGCCGTCGTCCACGGCCACCAGCTCGAGGGAGAAGTCCCCTTCCTGGTCGAGCACGCTCCGGACGGCCTCTCCGAGGTAGCGCTCCCCGTTGTGGACGGGGAGAATGACGCTCACCCGCGGGCGACGTGAGGAACGCGGCATCTCGGGCCTCTCCGGTCTCGCGAAAGTCCTGCTCCTCTTCATCGGCAGCGGCCGATGGGAACTGCACCGGGAGCCGGTGGACGGTCCCCATGAAGATCGTACATCTCACCATCCTCTGCCTGATCCTCGCGGCGGGCGCCCGGGCCGGTCCGGGGTCCGACGAGTACCGCCGGCGGCGGCGCGACCTCGAGGTCCGGTTCGCCGAGGAGTACGCGCGGATCGCCGTGCGGGCGAAGAAGCTCGGGGACCGCGAGCTCGCGCTCTCGGCCTTCCGCCGCGCCGAGGAGCTCGACCCCGGAAACGACACCGTCATCGGCTTCGACCCCGAGGTCCGCGGGAAGCCCCGGCGCACGTCCGCCCGCCGCCTCGAGAAGCTCCGGGCGGCGCTCGCCGCGGTGAGGAAGAGGGAGGCGAGGGCACGCCGGGCGCTGGCGACCTGGTGCGACGCCGAGGCCCTCCCGGACGAGGCGACGGCGGAGGCCGTCATCGCCCTCTCCCTCGATCCGGGGCCGATCCTCTTCGACGAGGAGGGGGTCCTCCGCGGCCCGGTGGTGGGAAAGCTCCCGAAGGCCCTCTCCCTGGCGGTGCTGGACGAGCACGAGGTCTTCCGGGGCCGCCTCGTCGCCCGCGACGAGGTTCCCGGGGACGTCTCCTGGGAGGACGGCTGGAAGCTCGCCACCGCCCACTTCCGGATCCGGACGAACGTCTCGGGCCGGATCTGCCGCACCGTGGGCCGCGCCCTGGAAGCGGCCCGGGAGATCTACCGGGAGGAGTCCGGCTTCGACGTGGCCGCCCCCATCACCGTCCACGTCTTCGCCGCCCGCTCCGCCTACGAGCGGGCCCTGGTGGACCACGGCATGGAGAAGCCTCCGCCGTGGAACATCGGCCGGTGCGCGGGCGACTACTGCGCGGTGGACGGCACGCGGTCCGAGGACGAGGTGGTCTCGGTGACGATCCACGAGGTGGCCCACGGCTACTACCACCTCGGGCACGAGGCCCTCGCCGGCAAGAGGGGGGTGGGCATGCCCACCTGGTTCGCGGAGGGATACGCCACCTACTGCGCGGGGTACGGCCCGGGGTCCCTCTCCTGGCGGCGGGGGGTGGTGCTCCCGGAGATCGCCCGCGAGAAACCCCTGGCCCGTTTCCGGGAGATGGTCCGGGAGGGCAAGGAGATGCCCCTCGAGGAGTTCCTCTCCACGAAGGAGGGCGACTCCCGCTTCTACTACCAGGCGTACGCCTTCTACTGGTTCTTCCACGAGACGAAGGAGGAGGCGCTCCGGAAGCGGTGGAGGTCCGCCGTGCGGAGGATGTGCCGCGCGGCCCTCACGGACGAGGACCGGATCCGGAAGGGCAACGCGATCTTCCGCGACGCCCTGGGCGACGCGTGGCCGACCCTCCAGGAGAGGTTCCTGGCCTGGGTCCGGAGCTATCCCTCGCGGTAGGCGGCCATGATCCGCTCGTAGTCCGAGATGGCGGTCCGCTCGCCCCGCGTGATGCGGTCGTAGAGGTAGCGCGCCCGCGCCGGAAGGTCGGAGAGGTGGGCCCGGGCCACGGGCTTCTTCCACTCCGCCCGGGCCGCGTGCTCGAGGAACTTGTACCCCGCCAGGAGGTCGATGGTCATGTCCGCCAGCGCCCGGGCGTGGAGCTGCGTGTAGTTGCGGTCGCGGGCCTGCTTCAGGTGGCGGGACGCCGCCTGGTAGAGGGCGATCCCCTGCTCCAGCGCGCCCAGGCCCCATTCCAGCCCCGAGGGGGCCACGGCCTGGACCCGGAGCGGCTCGAGGAGGCGGCTGTACCCGTACCGCACCAGGTAGCCCACCACCCCCGAGAGCTGGATCTCCGAGGTTCCCTCGTAGATGGTCGTGATCCGGGCGTCGCGGTAGTACCGCTCCACCGGGTACTCGCGCGTGTACCCGTACCCCCCGTGGATCTGGAGCGCCCGGCTGGTGACGCGGACCGCCATCTCCGCCGCGTGGTACTTGGCGAGCGGGGTGAGGATCTCGCACATCGTCTCGGCGTGGCGCAGCTCCGCCTCCCGGCGCCTCACCTCCTCCGGGTCCTCCCAGAGCCCCGCCCTCAGGCAGCGGGTGAGGCCGTCCCGCTCGTCCACCCAGTGGCACGTCTCGTAGACGAGGGCCCGGGCCACCTGGATCTCGCGCTCGTTCTCGATGAGCATGTCGCGGACGGGCTGGAACTGCTCGATGGGACGATCGAACTGGATGCGCGCCTGCGCGTAGCGGGCGGCCGCGTCCTGGGCCGCCTGGGCGATGCCGAGCGCCTGGGCCGCCACCTCCAGCCGGACGGTCTGCATGAGGAAGAAGCCGCACTTCGTGAGCCCCTTGCCCCGCTCCCCCACCAGGTATCCCTTCGCCCCGTCGTAGCTCACCGCGCAGGTCATGGAGCCGTGGATCCCCAGCTTCTCCTCGATCTTGGTGACGGTGACCCCCGGCCCCTTCTCCACCAGGAACAGGGAGAGTCCCCGGGCGTCCTTCACGCCGGGTTCCGAGCGGGCCATGACGAGCTGCAGATCGCCGCCGCCGTTCGTGATGAACTGCTTGGCCCCGTGGATCCGCCACACCCCGGGCTCCTCCGGATCCGGCTCGGCCCTGGTGCGCACGCCGCCGAGGGCGGAGCCGAAGTCCGGCTCGGTGAAGGCCATGGCCGCGGTGGCTCCCTCCCCGAACCGGGGGAGGTACTTCTCCTTGATCTCCTGCGTGGCGAAGCGTTCGAGCAACTCGCCGCAGGAACCCATGGCGTAGATCGTCATGAAGGAGGCATCGCCCCGGGACACCAGCTCCACGGTGCCGTTGTAGAGGGTCTGGGACCGGCCCATGCCCCCGTACTTCCGGCCGAGGGCCAGGCCCATGAGCCCCAGCTCCACGAACTTCCGGAGCTGCTCCTCCGTCCGGGCGGCGTAGGCGACCTCCCCGTCCCGGAAGCGGCAGCCCTCGGCGTCCACCTCCGCGGCGTGGGGGGCGAGCTCCTCGGCCGCCACCTCCCCCACCATCTCGAGGACCATCTCGTTCGTCTCGATGTACTCCTCGAGCCCCTCCGGGGCCTCCGGATCGTCGTCCCGCGGGCGGAAGCCGAGCTCGAGCAGGGGAGCGATGCGGTGCCACGCCGCGTTCTGCATGTGGAATCGGAGGTCGGGATTGGTCTTGTAGAAGTTGGCCACGGGGGTGCTCCTGGTCGAGGGGAATGCCGCTCGGGGAACCCGGCACCTTGTAGTGCGTATCATCCGGGTGACCAAGCAATTCCACGAGGGGGTCGTCATGAGACGAACGTCGCTCGCCGTCCTGCCCGCCCTGGTGTTCCTCCTGGCCGGGTCCGCCCTGGCCGACGGGTTCATCGTGATTCCGCGCCATCCGCCTCGACGCCCGGAGATCCGCACGATCCCCCTGGCCGTGAAGTACCACCGGGTGAAGGTCACGATCCGGGACCAGGTGGCGCGCACGGAGATCGACCAGGTCTTCGTGAATCCGAACCCCTACGCCCTGGAAGGGACCTACATCTTCCCGCTGCCGGAGGAGGCCTCGATCTCCGGCTTCTCCATGTTCATCGACGGGAAGGAGGTGCCCGGGGAACTCCTGGAGAAGGAGAAGGCCCGGAAGATCTACCGGGACATCGTCCGCTCCCTGCGCGATCCCGCCCTCCTCGAGTACGCGGGGCGCCGGATGTTCCGGGCCTCGATCTTCCCCATCCCCGCCCGGGGCGAGAAACGGGTGAAGCTCGCCTACGAGGAGGTGTGCCCCGCGGACGGAGGCCTCGTCCGGTACCGGTATCCCCTGAACACGGAGAAGTTCTCGAGCCGTCCCCTGCAGGACGTGTCGGTGGTGGTGGACATCCGGGGGGAGAAGCCGATCAAGAACATCACCTGCCCCACCCACCCCGTGGAGGTGGTGATGAAGGGCGACACGGAGGCCCGCGTGGGTTACGAGGCGAAGAACGTGACCCCGGACCGGGACTTCATCCTCTACTACTCGCTCTCCGCCGAGGAGTTCGCGCTGAACTTCCTCACCCACCGGCCGAAGCCCGAGGAGGACGGCTACTTCATGCTCCTGCTCTCCCCGGGCGCCGGGAAGGCGAAGGTGATGGAGAAGGACGTCTGCTTCGTCTTCGACAAGTCCGGTTCCATGCAGGGGGCCAAGATCAAGCAGGCCCGGGCGGCGCTCCGATTCTGCGTCCAGTCGCTGAATCCCGGGGACCGCTTCAACCTGATCCCCTTCGCCACCACCGCCGAGCCCTTCTCCGACACGCTGGTGCCCGCCACCGAGGCCAACGTGGCGAAGGCCGTGGAGTACGTGGCGGATATCCGGGCCGCGGGCGGCACCGCCATCGACGAGGCGCTCACGCGCGCCCTCTCCCTGGCTCCGTCGGGCGACCGGCCCTACATGATCGTCTTCCTCACCGACGGCCTGCCCACGATCGGGGAGACGGCGGAACCCGCGATCCTCGCGCACGTGAAGGCGAAGAACCGCGGAAACGTCCGGCTCTTCGTCTTCGGGGTGGGGAACGACGTGAACACCCACCTGCTCGACAAGCTGGCCGGGCAGAACCACGGGGCCCGCACCTACGTGGCGGAGTCCGAGGACATCGAGATCAAGGTCTCGAGCTTCTTCGCCAAGGTCTCGCACCCCGTCCTCTCCGACCTCGCCCTCTCCTTCCCCGGGCTCAGGGTGACGGACGTCTACCCCCGGATGCTCCCCGATCTCTTCCGGGGCTCCCAGCTCGTGGTGGTGGGCCGCTACTCGGGGTCGGGAGCGCGGGCCCTGAAGCTCACCGGGCGGGTGGCCGGGGAGACGCGGACCATCGCCCACGACGTGGTCTTCCCGGAGAAGACGGACCGGAACCCCTTCCTCCCCCGCCTGTGGGCGATCCGGAAGATCGGCTTCCTCCTGGACGAGATCCGGCTCCACGGGGAGAAGAAGGAGCTCCGGGACGAGGTGGTCCGCCTCGCCCGGCTGCACGGCGTGGTCACTCCCTACACCTCCTTCCTGGTCCTCGAGGACACGAGGCGGAACCGCGCCCTCAGCCGGACGGAGCCGCGCCGGCGCGCCCGGGACAAGCGGCTCGGAGAGCTCCTCGGCCTCGCGGGAGGCCGGGGCGGCGACGGCTCGGGCGCCCCTCCCTCCGCGGACGCCCCCGCGGCCCCGGGTGGCGCCTTCGGACTGCCGGAGGAGGACGAGGAGAGCCTGGCGGAGGGCCTGCGGCGGGCCACGGGGAAGAAGGCGGTGGACGCCAGCAAGGAGGCGGCGAAGCTCAAGGGGGAGATGGGCGACGCGGGCTTCCACGCCTTCATCCCGGACCTGGGCCGCGAGGCGAAGAAGGGCGTGATGCGCCTCGTCTCGGGGGTCGCCTTCTACCGGTACGGCAACGTGTGGGTCCAGGCCGGGTTGCCGGAGAAGGCGGAGCGGAAGGTCGTGGAGCTCTTCTCCGACGACTACTTCGCGCTCCTCGACGAGCAGGAGAAGGCGGGGCCCTTCCTGGCCCTCGGCAAGGTGATCTTCTCCCTGGACGGCGTGATCTACATCGTGAAGTGAGAGCGGATCAGCGGAGGTAGCGATCCGCTTCCCGGGGGGTGGGAACGTAGCCCAGGCGCAGGGCCCGCTGGAAGTGCGCCGCCGCCCCCCGGCGATCGGGGGGATCGAGCCGGGAGAGGAAGCGCGCCATGGCCACGTGGAGGTACGGGTCGCCGGGCTCCTCCCGGAGGAGGCGCGTGAGGATCCGCAGGCCCTCCCCGGGTCTCCCCGCCTCGCGGAGGGTCCGGGCGAGCCCCAGCTTCGCGTCCCGGTCCCCCGGGGCCACGGCGAGGATCTCCCGGTAGAGCTTCTCGGCCAGATCGAGACGCCCCCGCTCCAGGTTCAGCCGGGCCAGGGGGAAGAGGTAGAGGGTCTTCCGGGGGGCGTCCGGACCTTCCCGGTCCTCCTCCGCCATCGCCGAGAACCGCCGGATGGCCTCGTCGTACTTCTTCCAGGTCCCGTAGGTGGTGGCGATCTGGTACCGGGCCCGCCAGCGGTTCTTGGAGAGGGCGGCGCACCGGCGCAGGTGCTCGAGCGACTTCTCGAAGTCCGCGTCCTCCCCGCTGATCCTTCCCCGCTCGCGGTAGGCGATGCCGAGGTTCAAGTGGGCGTGGTACCAGTCGGGATACAGCTCCTCCGAGACCCGGAACTCCTCGATGGCGCGATCGAGGAGGGAGACCGCCTCCGGACCCTCGCCCGCCCTCCGGGCCTCCTCGAGCAGGGCGGTGCCGAGCTGGTTGTGGGCCCGGAAGGACCGGGGCGAGACCCGGACGTTGTCCGCCCAGAGGGCGCGCGGATCCTGCCAGAGGAGGTTCCGGGGGACGATCACCGCCAGGCAGCAGGCCCCGGCGGCGGCGAGAAGCACCGCCCCCGCCCGCGGCCGCGCCGCCAGAACCCGGGCGAGGACGAGCCCCGTGAGGACCGCGAACCCCACGCCGGGCAGGTAGAGCCGGTGCTCGTTCATCACCACGTTCAGGGGCACCAGGGAGGAGGTGGGGGCCAGCCCGAAGAAGAAGATCGCCCCGCAGAGGGTGACCAGGGGCTTCCGCCGGGCGGCCGCCACCAGCGCGGCCCCGAGCACCGCGAGGCCCGCCACGGAAGGCCACACCGGCCACCGGGCGAAGGAGGTGTACACGGGGAAGAAGCGGTCCACCGCCAGGTCCGTGGGGAAGAGGAGGAGGCGCACGTAGTCCCAGAACACGCAGGCCTGGGTGAGGAGGTTCTGGTAGACGGTGCGCCCTCCCCCCCAGAAGGGGTCCGCCTTCCCCTTCACGGTGAAGAACCGGCCCGCCACGTCCGCCACCGCCGTGCCCAGCACCTGCTTCCGCACGTAGAGGTAGCCGGCCGCCGTCACCAGGACGGGTAGGGTCCGGAAGGCCGCGAGCGAGAGCCGGCGAAGGGCTCTCCCCCCCCGGGGATCGAGGATCTCCAGGACGAAGACCGCCGGCACCAGGGCCACGGCGATCTCCTTGCCCCCGAGCCCCACCGCCAGGAGAAGGGCCGAGCCCGCGGCCGCCGCCGCGCGGGCGGCCCCGCCCCGGCCGCCCCGCGTCCACGAGAGGTGGAGGAGGAACGCGCCGAGGAATCCCGCGGTGGCGATCGCCCCCGACCGGCTGGAGACGTAGTTCGCCACCTCGGAGTGGACGGGGTGGAGCACGAAGGCCGCCCCGGCGAGGAAGGCGGGCCACCGGACGTCGGCCTCCGGGGAGAACACCCGGAGGAGCCGGGCGGCGAGGAGCACCACGAGCAGGGCGTTCAGGGCGTGCAGCAGGACGTTCGTGAGGTGCCAGCCCAGCGGCCGGAACCCGAAGAGCAGGTAGTCCGCGAGATAGGTGACGAGCAGGACCGGCCGGTACATCGCGTTGTCCTTCAACCCGCTGAACAGGTTGGGATCCGTGAAGTAGCGGCCGAGCAGGCCCGGGTCCCGGACCGCCGGGTTCTGGAGGATCGTGGGGAAGTCGTCGTAGTGGAAGTTTCCGGGGAGGCTCGTGACGTACGCGAGCATCCCCACCGCGAACACGGTGAGGCCGAGAAGCAGGAGTTCCGGCGATCGGTGCTCCGCCGCGTTTCCACCCACGGGATCTCCCTCCTCGGGGTCCGGCCCGTCCCGGCGGCCGCGCGGCCTCCGCGGCCCCGCCCCCGTCCGGGCGCATCGCGCCTCGAGCGATCGGCCCTCCGGCGCTCTCGGGGCAACGGGCGGGCCTATTCCGGGCCGAGCCCTTATCATGGCCCGGGCTCCATGGATTCTTCGGCTGTGGGGCGCCGGGAGTCAACCGACTTGCGCGTCACGATCGATTTCACGCCCGCCCTCGGGGACCGGACCGGCGTGGGGACCTACACCCGCGAGCTGGTTCGGGCCCTGCTGGGGCTGCCCGGTCGCCCCGCCCTCCGGCTCGCCGCCCACGTCTTCCGCCACCCGGGCTGGCACGGGAAGATGAGCCGGCGGCTGGGGACCCGGAGCGGCTGGCGGCCGGCCCCGAGCCGCCTCCTCCCCCCCGGAGCGGTCCTCGAGTCCTGCCACCGGATCGGTCTGCCCCGCGTGGAGGATCTCTTCGGGAACTGCGATGTCTTCCACGGTACGAACTTCATCGCCCTCCCCGCCCGCCGGGCGCGCACGGTGGTCACCGTGCACGACCTCGCGTTCCTCCGCTTCGCGGCGGAGATCCCGGTGCCGCACCGCTACGCCCGCTGGGTGCCGGAGGCGCTCCGCCGGGCGGACCACGTGATCGCCGTCTCGCGGGCCACGGAGCGCGACGTGGTGGAGATCTGCGACGTCGATCCCGCCCGGGTCTCGGTGGTCCCCGAGGCGCCCGCGCCCCTGGGCCCCGCCGCGCCCCGGAGCGAGATCCTCGCTCTCCTGGCCCGCCACGGGATCCCGCCGCGCTTCTTCCTCTTCCTGGGCACCCTGGAGCCCCGCAAGAACCTCGTCCGCCTGGTCGAGGCCTGGCGGCGCGCGCGGCCCGACCTCCCGGAGGAGACGGGGCTCGTCCTCGCGGGAAGGCGGGGCTGGTCCGAGGCCCCGCTCCTCGCCGCGCTCCGCCGGGCGCGCGCGGAGGGCCCGGCGGCCTGGATCGGATTCGGTCCCGGGAGGGTGCGCCACGCCCTGTACCGGGAGGCCCTGGCGTTCGTGTTCCCCTCCCTCTACGAGGGTTTCGGCCTGCCCGTGCTGGAGGCCTTCGCGGCGGGGACCCCCGTGATCTGCTCGGACCGGGGGGCCCTCCCGGAGACCGCCGGGAACGCCGCCCTGCTCGTCGACCCCGAGGACGGGGGGGCCCTCGCGGACGCGCTCCGGCGGATCGCCGCGGACCCCGCCCTCCGCTCCCGGCTCGCCGCCCGGGGCCGCCTCGTCGTCGCCGCCTTCGACTGGACGCGGACGGCCCGAGAGACCCTCCGGATCTACCGGCGCCTCCCCGGATCGAGGCCCGGGCATGCCTGATCTCCCCACCCGCATCGGCCGGAACTCCCTCGTCCTCCTCGCCGGGGAGACGGCGGCCCGGCTGCTCTCCGCCGCGTACCAGGTCCTGCTGGCCCGTCACCTGGGT
>JAOZQC010000054.1:11313-11535 GCA_029932425.1 Planctomycetota bacterium
GGGGCGGGGCTCTTCGGTGAGTTCTCCTTCGCCCTCGCCCTCGCGGTGATCCTGGGCATCCTGTCCGACCTGGGCCTCACGAGCCTGGTGCTCCGCGAGACGGCCCGCCCGCGGGGAGACCCGGGGACCCTGCTCGCCCGCGCCGGAGAGGCGCGGGCCTCGCTCGCCGTCCTCCTCGGCGCCGCCGCCGTCCTCCTCCTGCTGGTCACCGGCCGGCCCGGC
>JAOZQC010000501.1 GCA_029932425.1 Planctomycetota bacterium
CGGACGGCGGAGGGAAGGCCGGCCGGCGGCCGCGCCTCGCCGCCCGGCCCCGCGGCCCGGAGGACCCCGCGGACGCCGCGGGGCCGCCGGGGCCCCCCGGCGGCTTCCACGTACCACTGCCAGTAGGGGTTCTTCGCGGCGCGGGCGAGGACGGTCATGAGGGGGAGCACGCTCCGGGCGTTCAGGCCCAGGGTGAGGTCCCCGAAGCCCCCCATCCGCTCCCCGGGAGGGATCACGTAGAGGGGGAAGTCCCCGGCGCGCGAGAAGTAGGGCTTCCGGTACCCGTCGATGCCGAAGGCGGACCGCAGGACGGCCAGCCAGGCCGTGACCCGGCCCACGTAGGAGTTCCAGTAGGCGATGCCCTCGTGCCAGCCTCCGGCGTCGTCGCTCCACACCGGGAAGGCGCAGAAGAAGACGTTCAGGGCGAACCAGGCGGCGTCGTCCGCACCCTCGATCTCCCCGTGGAAGGCGACGGCCGCCTCCCCGAGCCAGTGCCAGGCGCGGTTCGCGTGGCTCTCGTAGGGGCGCCAGAGGTGGTGGGGCGCGAGCCGGCCGTAGAGGTCGGCGAGGCGCACCGCCATGACGCGGCGGACGGTCCCGCGTTCCCTCTCCGTGAGGGAATCGTGAAGCCAGTCGTAGGCCCGGGCCGCCGCCCAGGCGAAGGGCATCCCCGCCTCGTCGTTGTAGGCGAGTCCCGTGGCTCCCCGCGGATCCCACGAGCAGGCGCCGAGGAGGAGCCGTTTCGCGAGGCGGGCGTACCGGGCGTCCCCGGAGACGAGATGGGCAAAGGCGAGGGTGGCCGCGCCGTCCACCACCTCGAGGACGCGGCGGCGGTTTCCCCACCAGCGTTTCCGCCAGGCGTCGTCGTTCTTCCCGCGGACCTCGCCCGGGCCGTACTTCGCGGGCTCCTCGATCGAGGGCGGGTCCCGGAGGAGCTTCTCGCAGGCGGACGCGATTCCCCGCCAGGTCCCCGCCAGCCGTCCCTTCGCCAGGGCCCGCACCCGCGGGAGGTCCTCCGGCCGGAGGAAGAGCCGGGGATGGCCCGCGGGGATCCGGGCCAGCACCTCCTTCCGGGTGGGGAGGGGAAAGGGACGGGAGGAAGCGTCGATGGTGAAAGCCCGGGCCGTGCTCCAGGGGGACGCCTGGCCCGCGCGGTCCCGGTACCGGAAGCGCCAGCGGTACCGGCCGGCGCCGAGGGGGGACGGCGGGCAGTGGGCGCAGAGCCGGAGGCCGGCGGCCCGGTAGACGATCTTCCCCCGCGCGGAGTCCCGGGCCACCTCGAGGTCGTAGCCCGCGGCGGCCTGCTGCGGCCGCCACACGAAGCCCGGGGGATCGGTGGGAGAGACCGTTCCCGGGCGGGGCCGAAAGCCCCATTCCCCGGGGCGGGCGGGCCTCTCGTCGAGGCGGGGGGCCCTCCCCGCGGGAGCGGCGAGGGCGAGGGCGACGGCCGCGAGGAGGAGGCCGGTCGCGGGAACGAGGATCCGGGCGCCGTTCCGGCGCCCCTCAGCGTCTCGGGTCATGGGGAACCCCTTCCTCATCGGTGGCCGGCGGGCTCCGCCCGGACGTCGTGGAACCGCAGGCGGCAGCCCTGCAGGGCCAGGCCGAGACGCGAGCCCGGGAGGGCGAAGGACCCGATGGTCTCCCCTCCCGCCCGGAAGGTGACCTTCCCCCCGGATCGCCCGGCCGCCAGGGAAAGATCGCCCCCGGGCGCGGGACGGGCGATCGACCGGGAGGCCAGGATCTCCCACCGTCCCGCCCGGCGCCTCGCCACCCGCACCCGGCCCGCCTGGTCCACCATCCCCGTGGTGTACTCCTCCCCGCTCTCGTGGTGCAGCAGGAGGCCGCCGGTCCATCGTCCCTCCCGGGGCACCTCGAGCACGGCGGAGAGCCGGATCACGTCCTCCTTCGGCCGGCAGGCGCTCACGATGGGGGGCGGGGCGACCCCCTCGAAGCGCCCGGGGCCGATCCCCTCCCACTCGTTGAAGACGATGGTCCAGGGCTCCTGGTGGGCGGCGAGCCAGGCCGCCACCCTCGCCTTGAGCTTCTCCGGCCGGCCGAAGGCGCGAAAGAGCGCGTCCGCGGAACCCAGGCCCCGGTCGAGCTTCGCGGCCAGCTTCTCGAAACGCCTCCGCAGGCGGCCTCCCTCTCCCCGCGTGAGGTAGGAGACCAGGGCCCAGGCCGTGACCCGGTCCTCCCCCCCGCGCCTCACCGCCCGGGCGAGATCGAAACCGGGATCGGTGAACCGGGCGAGAGCCTTCGCGGGGAAGTCGGTGAGGCTCAGCGTGGGGATCACCCCCACGACGAGGGTCTTGCCGTCCCACCGGTGCCTCCCGAGCATCTCCGCCAGCCCCTCCACGTACCACCCGGCGGGCGGGGCGCGGTTTCGCGTCCGGGCCAGGAAGTGGAACTGGTGGGAGGTCTCGTGCAGGAGAAGGGTCCGGGTGTTGTAGAGGGTGGGCTGGCGCCAGAGGAAGGCGGTGCGGACGGGGGGCCAGTAGAGACCGCCCGCGGCGGGGGGCCGGGCGCCGGCCTCCCGCAGCGCCGCGTCGAACCCCTCCTTGGCGGCGAAGAACCGGACCGGGAGCCTCTCCCCCTCCTCGAGGTCCGGCGCCCGGCCGAAGAACTCCGCGAACCGGGGCCACGCGGCCTCGAGCACCCGGCCCATCTCCTCCGCGACGTCCGGGGGAACCTCCGCCGCGAGCCGGTAGTGCTCCGTCCTCACCTCCACCGCGGGCGGAAGGAGCGGAAGCGCGAGGACGAGGACGAACCCGGCACGAAGCATGCCCGGAGTGTACCGGGGCGGCGACCTTCCCGCACGCGGCGTACGGGGGGGAGAGGGCGGGTGGGGGACGGGCGACCGATTCCGGTGACGGCGCGGAGGGCGAAAGTGAAAAAGCCGTGCCTGTCAGCGATGTTTCACGCGGCGTACGGGGGGGAGAGGATGGGCGGAGGACGGGCGACCGATTCCGGTGACGGCGCGGAGGGCGAAAGTGAAAAAGCCGTGC
>JAOZQC010000502.1 GCA_029932425.1 Planctomycetota bacterium
AAGGCCACCATGTCCGGCACCACTCCGAAGTGACGGTAGGCCCACATCCTCCCCGTCATGCCGAGCCCCGTCTGCACCTCGTCGAAGACGAGCATGGCCTCCCGCTCGTCGGCGATCCGCCGGAGCTCCCGCAGGAACTCGCCCCGGAAGTGGTGGTCCCCCCCCTCGCACTGCACGGGCTCGATGAGGATGGCCGCGATGCCGTGGGGGTCCGCGTCGAAGGCGGCCTCGATCTCCGCCACCGCCCGGGCCTCCGCGGCCTCGACCTCCGCCAGGCTCTCCGCGGTGAGAGGGAAGCGGAGCCTGGGGTTGGAGACGCGCGGCCAGTCGCGGAACTTCGGGTAGTACCTGGTCTTCACGGGGAGGGTGTTCGTGAGGGAGAGGGTGTAGCCGCTCCGCCCGTGGAAGGCCTCCCGGAAGTGGAGCACCTTCGGATCCGCGGACTCGATCCCCTTCTCCAGGTTCTTCCGGACCTTCCAGTCGAACGCCGCCTTCAGGGCGTTCTCCACCGCCAGCGCCCCCCCTTCTACGAAGAAGTAGTGGGGCATCGCGGGATCCCCGGCCACCTGCGCGAACGTCTCCACGAACTCCGCCAGCTCCACGGTCATGAGGTCGGAGTTGGCGGGCTTGTGGACCGACGCCCGGACCAGGCGCTCCAGGAAAGCGGGATCGCGGAGCCGGGGATGGTTGAACCCGAGCGGGCTCGAGGCGAAGAAGGTGTAGAAGTCGAGGAACTCGCGGCCCGTGACCAGGTCCCGGAGCCGGGAGCCGCGGCTCCCGTCCAGGTCAGACACCAGGGGGAAGCCGTCCAGCAGGAGGTGCCGGGACAGGGTCTTCTCCACGTCCTCCGGCCGGATGCGAACGGCACTCATGGGATCCTCCTCGTGTTCCTTCTCACGGTCGTTTTCTCCTCAACCCTCTCCCCGGTCCGGCCCGAGCACCGGGACCCTCGGGTCCTCCTTCGGGGTGGCGAGGGCGATGGAGGTGCGCGTCTGCCGGACGCCCTCCAGGGCGTTGATCCGGTCCAGCACCAGCTCCCGGAGCGCCTGCCGGTTCGCCACCCGCGCCTTCACCAGGCAGGAGGACTCCCCGGTGACGAAGTGGCACTCCTGGACCTCGGGCAGGCCCCGGATCAGCTCCACGAAGGCCGCCTCGTGCCGCGGGCTCTCGATGAACACGTCCACGAAGGCCGTGATGTCGGCCCCCACCCGCGCCGCGTCCAGCTCCACCGTCCAGCGCCGGATCACCCCCTCCTCCTCCAGCCGCCGGATCCGTTCGTTCACGGAGGAGGCGGAGAGACCCACCCGGCGTCCGATCTCGGCCTGCCGGGTGCGGGCATCGTCCTGGAGGATCGCGAGGATCCGGAGGTCCTTCCGGTCCATGCCGGTCGCCTCATGACATTCGGCCGGGAGCCACCATTCCCGAACGACAGCCAGTCTAGAGCATGGATTCCGAATCCGACACGTTTCCCCGGCCCGAGGCGGCGCTCCGCACCTACCGCGAATCGGTCCGGCAGGCCGGGCGGCGGGCGGGGCTCCCTCCGGATCTGGTACACTCCCGGGATGCCGAGGCTCCTCGCCCTCCTGCTCGCGCTCTCCCTCCCGGCGGCCGCCGCCCCCGGCCTTTCCGGCGGCCCGGCGCCGGCAGGCTTCCTCTACCAGCTCCAGGGCCTCGACGTGGACGCCGCCGCCGCCTCGCCCTTCTCCCTGCTCGTCACGGACCCCAGCCGGGACGGCACCGCGGAGGGCGCCCTCTCCCCCGCGGAGGTGGAGAAGCTCCGCGCGGGGGGCTCCCGGGTGGTGCTCGCCTACCTGAGCATCGGGGAGGCGGAGGACTACCGCCCTTACTGGCAGCCCGGCTGGCGGCCCGGCTCGCCCCCCTGGCTCGGCCCCGAGAACCCCCGGTGGAAGGGGAACTACGAGGTGCGCTACTGGGACCCCGCCTGGCAAGCCCTCCTCTTCGGCTCCCCGGACGCGGCCCTGGACGGGATCCTGGCCCGGGGGTTCGACGGGGTGTACCTCGACATCGTGGACGCCTACGAATTCTGGGGCCCGGAGGGGAGGAACGAGCGGCCGGGCGCCGCCCGGGACATGGCGGACCTGGTGCTCGCCCTGGCGGGGTACGCCCGGACCCGGCATCCGGGGTTTCTCGTCTTCCCCCAGAACGCCCCGGAGCTGGGGGCGCGGTTCCCCGACTACCTGGCGGCGGTGGACGGGATCGGGGCGGAGGACACCTGGTTCTCGGGCAACCGGAGGCGGGGCCGGGCGGCGGACGCCGTCACCGCCTGGCTGGATCTCTTCCGCGACGCGGGGAAACCGGTCCTCGCCGTCGACTACCCCACCCGCCGCAGGAAGATCGACGCCTTCTTCGCCCGGGCCGAGGCCCGGGGCTACGTCCCCTACCGCGGCCCCCGGGAGCTCGACCGGATGGTCCTGGACCCCGTCCACCCGCCGGCCGGCGGTCCCCGGGCGGAGATCCTGGCCCCCGGGGACGGGGCGGACCTGGAGCCGGACCCCGCGCCCGCCTTTCGGTGGACGGCACGGGACGGCGCCGTGGCGTTCCGCCTCTCCTTCACCGGGGACGATTCCTACCGCCGGGTGCTCGACGTCCCGCGGGGGAAGCGTTTCCTCGCGGAGACGAACTTCACCCCCTCGCGCCGGCTGTGGCGCCGGTTCCGCCGCCTGGCCCGCCGGCACGAGGCGGGCGAGGTCCACTGGTGGGTCACCGCCCGCGACGAGGAAGGCCGCCTCCGCACCACCCGCGCCCGCTCGTTCCGCGCCGGCCCCTGAAACACCGCTGACAGGCACAGCTTTTTCACTGTTCCGAAACATCGCTGAAACGCCGCTGACAGGCGTAGATGTTTCACTCCCGTCCCGGCCCTCCCTCGCGCACCCACCCGGAGCGTGAGAGGGACCCGGGAGCGGGACCTCTCCCGCCGCTGCGGACCCGGAGGACGACTGCAAAAGTCGTGCCTGTCAGCGCGGTTTCATCCGGGC
>JAOZQC010000503.1 GCA_029932425.1 Planctomycetota bacterium
GCCTCGTCTCGTCCCGGCCCCCCGAGGGTCCCCGCGGGCGTTCCTGCGGGAGCGAAATCCGGGGTCGGCGATCCTCGTTCCCGTACCCTGTTCCCATGCCGGATCCCCTCCGCATCTCCCTGCTCTCCCTCGGGTGCGCCAAGAACCTGGTGGACTCGGAGCGGATCCTCGGAGCCGCCGCCGGCGCCGGGCTCGTGATCTGTCCCCATCCCGAGGACGCGGAGGTGGTGGTGGTGAACACCTGCGGCTTCCTCGCCGCCGCCGTCTCGGAGTCCCTCGACACGATCCGCCGGATGGTGGAGCTGAAGCGGGAGGGCCGGGTCCGCGGGGTGGTGGTGACGGGATGTCTCCCCGAGCGGGAGGCGGTGGACGTGCGGCGCGAGGTCCCGGGGGTCGACGCGCTGGTCCCCTTCGCGGACGCCGACCGCCTCCTCGAGATCTGCCGGGCGGCGGCGGGTCGGGCGCCCGAGCCGGGCGACCACCGGGAGGACCTCCTCACCCGCGGGGAGCGCATCCCCCTCACCCCCCCGGGGACGGCCTGGCTCAAGATCTCCGAGGGCTGCCGCAACCCCTGCTCCTTCTGCACCATCCCCTCGATCCGGGGGCCCCTCGTGTCGCGGCCGCGGGAGGAGATCCTCCGGGAGGCCCGCGACCTGGCGGCGGGGGGTGTGCGGGAGCTCTGCGTGATCGGCCAGGACACCACCGCCTGGGGCCTGGATCGCCACGGCTCCCGGGCCCTCCCCGGCCTCCTCCGGGACCTGGCGCGCGTTCCGGGGATCGCCTGGGTGCGCCTCCTCTACGGGTACCCCGCCCACGTCACCGGCGGGCTGCTCGAGGTCCTGGCGGACACGCCGGGGGTGCTCCCCTACCTGGATCTTCCCCTGCAGCACATCTCGGATCCCGTGCTCCGCCGCATGAAGCGCCCCCTGGGCGGCTCCCGGACCCGCGCGCTCCTCGCCCGGATCCGGGAGCGCGTCCCCGGCATCGTCCTCCGGACGACGCTCATCGTGGGCGCTCCCGGGGAGGGGCCCGCGGAGTTCGAGGAGCTCCTGGACTTCGTCCGGGAGTTCCGTTTCGAGAGGCTGGGGGCCTTCGTCTTCTCGCCGGAGCCCGACACGCCCCTGGGCCGGGCGCCGGACCAGGTGCCCGCCCGCGTGGCGCGGGAGCGATGGCACGAGCTCATGGCCGTGCAGCAGGAGATCGCCTTCGCGGACGCCCGGGCCCAGGTGGGCCGGACCCTGTCCTGCCTGGTGGAGGAGCCCCCGGGGGAGGAGGGGGGCCGGGGCCGCACCTGGCGGGACGCGCCGGAGCTGGACGGGGCGATCCTCGTCCGCGGGGCCCCCGGTCCGGGCGCCCTGGGGAGGGTGCGGGTGACGGGAGCGAAGGGGTACGACCTGGAGGGCGACTGGCTCCGGGAGGAGGACGGACCGTGGACCGCCTGACGAGGTGGGTCCTCTCCTTCGGGGGTCTGGGCTACGCGCCGCTGGCCCCGGGTACCGCGGGCACCGCGGGCGCGGTGGCGGTCGCCTTCCTCCTGCCCGGGGGCGAGGCCTGGCTTCCCGCCGCGGCGGGGGTGATCCTCCTCTCCTCCCTGCTCACGATCGGGCTCACGCCGCGGGCGGAGCGCCTCGCGGGGAAGAAGGACCCCGGCCTCATCGTCCTCGACGAGGTGGCGGGCTACTTCGTGACCGTCCTCCCCTTCGGCGGGGCCCCGGGTTGGCTCCTCATGGGCTTCCTCGCGTTCCGCGTCCTCGACGTCGCCAAGCCCTGGCCGGGGAGAAGGTTCGAGAGGCTTCCCGGGGGGGTGGGGGTCCTCCTCGACGACCTCCTGGCGGGGGCGTACGGCCTTCTCTTCCTCCTCGCGCTGCGCCGCCTCACGGGGTGGTCCGGGATGCTCTGAGGCGCCTTCCGGGGCGCCGTGAAATGGATGGACTCCCCCGGGGGGTTGGCTTACATTCCGGATCTTGCGGTCCGAATGCCGGCCCAGCCGGAACGTGACGGACGGGAGGAGCCATGGCCAGATCGAGACGTCCCAGCCGCCGGGGAGGCGCCCGGGGGAGGAGGGGGGAGGAGGCCGTTCCCGAGGTCGCCCCCCTGGAGTTCGCCGAGCCCGAGCGGCCCGCCCGCGTGGGACGGGGCCGGCCCTCCGGGGGAGGAGGAGGCGGCATCGGCATCGGCATCGTGATCCCCCTCGCCACGGCGATCGTGGCCGCGGTATGTCTCCTCGCCGGAGGGTTCCTCGTCAAGATGAAGGCCGACGCGGGTCTCGACCGGGTCGTGGACGAGGTGGGGGTGAACACGGTGCTCGCCCTCACCGTCCCCGAGCCCGAGTGGTGGGAGGCGCGGCACGGCCTGAGCATGAGCCTGGTCGAGGCGTTCCGGAAGAAGTACGAGGAGCGCGTGGCGAAGATCCGGAAGGACCCGGACGCTTCCAGCCAGGACATCCCCCTCGCCAAGCAGGAGTACGAGGCCGCCCTGGAGAAGTGGAACCTGAAGCCCGACCAGATGGCGGAGCAGCGGGACGCCGCCCTGGTCCAGGAGAACCGCGTGCGCCTGCGCAAGCGGCTGAAGGACGTCCCCGGCTCCGGCGTGCTGTGGGCGGGGGTGGGGTATCCCGGGGGGAGTTTCCGGCCGATCCAGTCCACCGGTTCCTACCCGATCATCAAGGCCGGTCCCGCGCGGAAGATCGGCAACGTGCTCGTCCAGAAGGTGCTGGCCGGCAACGTCCCGGCCCGGCTCTACGTCGCCTCCTTCGAGACCGCTCTCGGCAAGAAGGCGGAGGCCCGGGTCATCCTTTCCGCGGTCCCCGCGAAGCGGGCCGGCTCCGCCCTCACGGGCATGGTGCTCATCGCCTCCCTCATCGGCCTGGTGGGCGTGGGTCTCGTGGCCTTCCTCCTCTGCATGGGCCCCGCCAAGGCCCAGACGCGCCTGGCAATGGACGGGGAAGGCCTGGCCCGGGGCGATCTCGACACCCGGATCAGCACCCGCGGCCCCGC
>JAOZQC010000504.1 GCA_029932425.1 Planctomycetota bacterium
CCTACACCCTCCGGCTCATCGCCCGGGACGCGGCGGGGAACGAGGGGTGGAGCCCCCCCCTCCGGGTCACGGTAACCCCGGCCCGGGTGTTCCGGGGGCAGAAGATCCGCCAGGACGATCCGGACGACCCGCTCGAGAAGTGCTCGTGGATCTACGGCCCCTTCGATCTCCCCCCGGGGGAGCGGTTCTTCCTGGCGCGGGCCACCGGCACGGCGCCCGGTTTCGACATGGACATGTACCTCTACCACGACCGGAACGGGAACGGCGTGATCGACGGGCCGGGCGAGGTCCTCGCCAAGAGCACCTCGCCCACTCCGAACGAGCGGATCTACGTGAAGAACCCGGAGCCGGGCACCTACTGGCTCTACTGCCAGGGCTGGAAGGTGGAGGGCGACGTGGCCCTCCTCGACGTGGAGGTCTACCCCGCGGGCTCCTTCCGGGCGGTGATCGACGTCGCTCCCGCGGGCCGGGTCCAGGAACGTCCCCGGGAGATCACGGGAAGGTTCGACCGACGGGCGGGGATCGATCCCGGGTCGGTGCGGATCTCCCTCGACGGCCGCGACGTCACGGCCCGGGCGTCGATCGACGGGAAGGGCTTCCGGCTCCCGGTCTCCGGGGACCTGGCTCCGAACACGGAGCACGCGGCGACCGTGCGGTTCAGAGACCGGAGCGGAACCGGGCGGGAGCGGACCCTCCGCTTCACGGTGGACACCCGGCCGCCCGCTCTGAGCCTCGTCTCCCCGGAGCCCGGTACGAAGGTGGCGGGGCGGACGGAGGTCCGGGTCCGGGCCTCGGACGAGGGGGGGAAGGTGACGGTGTGGCTGCGGATCGAGGGCCGGAAGGAGCGCCGGCTCTCGGCGGTGAGGGGGGAGGCGGGGCTCTTCCGCGCCGGCCTGGACACGGAGGGCTGGGCGCCGGGCGAGCACTACCTGTGGTTCGTGGCCCGGGACGCGGCGGGCAACGAGACGGAGAGGGTCCTCCGGCTCGTCGTCCCGGAATAAGGGACGCCCGGAGGCGGCGGGCGGTAGATTCGCGCTTCGCTCAGAAGGAGATCCAGATCATGTCGGAAACCCAGGAAGAGACGGCCGCCTCGAAGCCCGCGGCCGAGGGCAAGCACTTCGTCGACATCCTCCGCTCCCTCGTGGGGAGGACGGTGACCGTGGTGAACGCCGAGTCGTACGAGGAGGCCCCCGTGGGCCACACCTTGAAGGCCGGGTTCTACCGCGCGAAGATCACCGGCATCGGGAGGGACTACCTCGTGCTCCTGACCGAGTTCAAGCACGTGAAGAAGAAGGAACAGGCCTCGGAGCCGGTGAAGCAGTTCCTGCCCTTCACCCGCGTGAAGCGGGTGAGCCTCATGAAGTCGGACTGCATGCTGCATATCTGACCCGGCGCCGCCGGGAGGAGAGCTCGAGTTGAGCACCGGCACGGAAAGGCCCCCGGACTTCATCCGGGCGATGATCGCGGAGGACCTCCGAACCGGGCGCCACGAGCGCGTGCACACGAGGTTTCCCCCGGAACCGAACGCCTACCTCCACATCGGCCACGCCAAGTCGATCTGCCTGAACTTCGGGGTGGCCGAGGAGTTCGGCGGCCTCTGCAACCTCCGCTTCGACGACACCGACCCCACCAAGGAGGAGGAGGAGTACGTCGAGGCCATCCAGGAGGACGTGCGCTGGCTGGGCTTCGACTGGGGCGACCGGTGCTTCTTCGCCTCGGACTACTTCGAGAAGCTCTACGGCTTCGCGGAGGAGCTGATCGAGGCGGGCAAGGCCTACGTGGACAGCCTCTCCGCGGAGGAGATCCGCGAGTACCGGGGAACGCCCACCGTACCGGGGCGCAACAGCCCCTACCGGGACCGCTCCGTCGAGGAGAACCTCGACCTCTTCCGCCGCATGCGGGCGGGGGAGTTCCCGGACGGGGCGCACGTGCTCCGGGCCAAGATCGACATGGCCTCCCCGAACCTCCTCATGCGGGATCCCACGCTCTACCGGATCCGGCACGTCTCCCACCACCGGACGGGGGACGCGTGGTGCATCTACCCGATGTACGACTTCACGCACTGCCTCTCGGACGCCATCGAGCACATCACCCACTCGCTCTGCACCCTGGAGTTCGAGAACAACCGCGCCCTCTACGACTGGGTGCTCGACAACGTGAGCGCGCCCAGCCGGCCCCGCCAGACCGAGTTCGCCCGGCTCAACCTCACCTACACGGTGCTCAGCAAGCGGCGCCTTCGGGAGCTGGTGGGAGGGGGGTACGTGAGCGGCTACGACGATCCCCGCCTCCACACACTCCGCGGGCTGCGGCGCCGGGGCTACACGCCGGAGGCGATCCGGAGCTTCTGCGACCGGGTGGGGGTGGCGAAGGCCGACAGCCTGGTGGAGATCGAGCTCCTCGAGTACTGCATCCGGGAGGATCTGAACCGGAGGGCGCCGCGGGCCATGGCGGTGCTCCGCCCGCTCCGGGTGGTGATCGAGAACTACCCGGAGGACCGGACGGAGGAGTTCGACTACGTGGTGAATCCCGAGGACCCCTCGGCGGGGACGAGAAAGGTCCCCTTCTCGCGGGTGATCTACATCGAGCGCGACGACTTCCTGGAGGATCCCCCCCGGCGGTTCCACCGCCTGGCCCCCGGCCGGGAGATCCGCCTCCGGTACGCCTACTTCATCACCTGCCGGGAGGTGGTGAAGGACGAGCGCGGGGAAGTGGTGGAGCTCCGATGCACTTACGACCCGTCGACGCGCGGGGGCTCGGCCCCGGACGGCCGCAGGGTGAAGGGAACCCTGCACTGGGTCTCGGCCGCGCACGCGGTCACCGCGGAGGTCCGCCTCTACGACCATCTGTTCTCCGTCCCCAATCCGCTGGACGTGCCGGAGGGGATGGACTGGAAGGACCGGCTGAACCCGAACTCGCTCGAGGTGATCCCCGACGCCCGCCTCGATCCCGCGCTGGCCGACCCCCGGCCCGGA
>JAOZQC010000505.1 GCA_029932425.1 Planctomycetota bacterium
CTCCCGCGGGACCCGCGGGTTCAGTTCACGCGGTACTTCGTGAGCACGGCGTTCCGCTGCGCGGGCGTGAGCTTCATCCCGCCCAGCGCGTCTCCCGCCGCCTGGCGCACCCCCGCCGCCTCGTCGCCGAGACCGGCGAGCAACGCGTCGAAGACCATGCCCGGCGCGGCCTTCCCGGCGAAGATCCGTCCCAGGGCCTTCGCCGCGGCCACCCGGACGGGGACGGCGTTCGCGCCGGTCCCGAAGGTCTCCGTGATCGCCTGCACGCCCTTCGTGCCCCGGAGGTTCCCGAGGGCGTCGAGGGCCGCGATCTTCACGTCGTCCGGCTTGTCGGAGGCGAGGACGCGGGCCAGCGCCGCCTCGGCGGCCCCGAAGTCCTTGTAGGCGGTGTGGGCCATGACGAGGCCGGCCAGGGCCCGGCAGGCCTCACCGGACACCTCGATGGCCCGCTTCTGGTCGTCGTTCAGACTGGCGGCGGCGGCGTCCCGGACCTTCGCGGGATCGATGGGGTCGGCGGCGATGTAGTCCACGGCCGCGGTCCCGATGAGCTTCTTCGCCTCGTCGAGCTGCGCGGGAGTGCCGCTGATCACGATCGGGACGTCCGCGGTCCGGAAGTCGTCCTTCAACTGCTTCACGATCCGCTGCGTGAGGGTGTCGGGCAGGCCGGCGCGGATCACGATCACGTCGAAGGTCCCCACTTCCTTCGCGCGGATGAAGCCGCCCATCCCGGTGGCCTCGGCCACGCTCCAGAGCCCCGCCTCGTCGAGGGCGTGGAGGGCCTTCGCACGAATCTTGGCGTCGGGCTCGATGAGAAGCACCTGGCGCAGGCTCCCGGTGTCCACGGCCTTGGCGGCGATGGGCACCACCTTCTCCGCGCCCGGGAAGGGCTTCCCCGGGTCGATCTCGAGCAGCGTGATCGCCGCCGCGAAGCGCACCGTCTTGTCCGGGGCGTCGAGCGCCTTCACCAGCGGGCTGTCCGCGGTGATGGCCCGCCCGTCCCAGACCTTGGGGATCGCGGCCAGGGCGCCGCGGGCGATGTTGCCGTCCCGCCACATGAGCCCGATGGACAGCGCGCCGAGCTGGGTGTCCGCCCCCTGGGTGGTGTTGAGGGCCAGGATCCGGGCGAAGCGATCCAGGAGCGCCTTCACCTCCTCGGTGCCCCGGGCCTCCGCGGAGAGGGAGTTCAGGACGCCCCACTCCGCGTAGTAGATCGCGGCGAGGATGGCGCGGGCGGCCTGGCTCGCGGGCTCTTCCGCCAGGGCGTCGTAGCACGCCTCCTCGGCGAGCTCCAGGTGGTAGAGGTACCCGGGCACCTCGCGGGAGACCAGCTCCCCGTCCTTGAAGCTCCACAGGGTGAAGGTGTCGGCGTAGTTCCGGATGACCGCGGCGTCCTTCATGTAGTACTTCCGCGCCAGCAGGAGGTACGCCGCGGCGGGGGGAACCGGCCCCTTCTTCAGCTTGGCGCAGGCACAGTCGGGGTGGCCCTTCTTGCCGCAATGGCCTCCCCCGATCTCCTGCTGGAGCCGGGCCACCGCTTCCATCGCCGCCGCCTTCACGGCGGGGTTCTTCTCGTGGGCGGCGAGGGCGGCGAGACCTCCGAGGGCCCGGAGGTCCCCGATGGTCTGGAGGACCTGCGCCGCGTTCTTGCGCACCATCCAGCTCCCGCTCTGCAGCACCTCCGTGAGCGGCAGCACCGCGTCGGCGCCGAGCTGGTCGAGCGCGAGGATGGCGTTCACCCGCTCGTCCGTGTCATTGGACCCGAGGAACTTCCAGAGCCAGGGAACCGAGTACTCGCCGTGCCGGGCCACCAGCATCTGGACGGCCTCCCGGCGGGTGGCGAGATCGGAACCGTGAACGGCCTTGTCGGCGAGAGCGCGGATCGCGTCCTCGTCCTTGATCTTCTTCCGCTCCTCCTGCTGAGCGAGACGCATGAGCTCCTTGACCGCGTGTTCCGTGTCCCCCCCCGCCTTCAGCAGGTCGAGGAACATCTGGTACTCGGCCTTCCGGAGCAGATCGTAGGCCGTCTCCTGGCTCGGATCCTTCGCGAGGATCTCCCTCAGGATCTTCCCCGCCTCCTCCGCCTTGCCCTGCTGCCACAGATCCTTCGCCTGGGCGAACAGCTTCTGGACCTCGTTGTCCTGGGCGAAAGCGGGAGTCGGGAACGCGCAGAGCCAGCCCGCGACCAGGAGCCCGAGCAGAGCGGAGATGAGGACCGCCTTCCTGGCCCCGATGTTCATACCTGTCCTCCCTTCCCAACGACTGGTTTCAAGCCTGGCCCGTGATGGAATCAGACACCCAACCGAATGCCCTTGCACTACGGGATGTACCGTCCCCGGCAGGGTCGGCAGATCGGAGGCATTCTAGCAACCCCCCGGGACCGGTCAAGGCGAAAAGAACCCCGGCGGGGACGCGGAAATCCCGTAAAGACAACGCTTTCACCGGGATCCGTTGCCCCCCCCCCATCCCACCCACCCCTCCTCCCCGGGGACGAGCCCCCCCGGGAGGCGCCCGCCCATCTCCGCCCCGTCCAGCAGGGCCTGGAGCACGGCCCGGCGCGTCACCGCCGTGTCACCGAAGGCGAGCACGCCCGCCCCGGCGGGCAGCCCGGCGGCGAGCGCCGGGGGGCCGAACACCGCGGTCACCGTCTTTTCCCCGTGCCGCGAGAGGACCTGGGCCGCGAACCCCCGGAGGGACGGCGCGAGGCCCGCCCGCCCCTTTCCCGCGCGGACGTCCCCGAAGAGCGCCAGCACCACGAGCCGCGCCCCCCGGAGCCGGGCCGCCAGGTCCCCGGAGGCGCGCGGTCCCTCCCTCGTGACGTGGACGACCCCGCCGTCGAACGCGTCCTCCCTCTCCCGGAAGGCCCGGGCCCGCTCCGGGCGCCCGTCGTCGTCCACGATGAGGCCCAGCACCGGGCCCTCCCGCCCCGCCGCCCGGGCCAGGAGACCCCGGGGGTCCCCCACGGGGCAGAGC
>JAOZQC010000506.1 GCA_029932425.1 Planctomycetota bacterium
GCCTTCCCCGGCCCGGCAGGTCCCCCGTGAGCACGAAGAAGGCGGCGGGCACCGCCGCCGCCCGCAGGAGGGGGACCGCCGTCTCGAGGAGTTCGCGGCAACCGTCGTCGAAGGTGACGGCCACGCCGCCGGGAGGTACCGCGCGCTCCCTCCCCGGAACGGGAACCAGCGCGGAGACGGGCACCGGGCGGTGATACCGGAGAAGGTACTCGAGGTGCCTCTCGAGGCGGGCGGGGGAGAGGCTCCCCGGGCGCTCGCCCACGCGGTGGTAGCAGAGAACCCGGGCCCGCCCCCCCCCGCGGCGCCGGAAGGCCCGGCCCCCCAGGCGGAGCAACCCGCCCGCGCGGGCGGCCGCGCACAGGAGGTCGAGGATCCGGGACCGGTAGGAGGTCCGGCCCGCCGGGGGCCGGCGGAAGGTTTCCGGCGCGGTCGCCATGCGCCGGAGTGTAACCCGATCAGAACGCGATGAGCACGCTGAAGAGAGAGCCGGCGAGGAGGAGCAGGGAGGCGAGGAAGAACGAGAGGAGGAGGATCGCCTTGGAGAGCGTGCCCCCGCTCAGCCACTTCGTGAGGAGCAGGAACGTGAAGACCTCGCAGGCGAGGATGCCCGGCATGGCGCTGGAGTCCCCGAGCTCCCGCTGCAGGAAGAAGGCCGCCGCCACCAGGAAGAGCGTGATGAGGGAGAGCACGCCCGCCTTGCCCACGTGGAGCTCCGTCAGGTCGGCCACCTTCCCGCCCGCGAAGAGGAGGAGCGTCCCCAGGAAGAAGAGGCTCATGATCCATCCCGTACGGATGAGGGCGTGGTCCGTGATGATGCGGTTCAGCCGCTCCACCGCCTTGCCGAGGAGGTCCCGCCGGATCTCACCGCCGCTACGCACCGGGGGCAGCCGGGGCTCGGGCGGGACCCACTCCGTGTAGCCGGGCTCCTTCTCCCCGCGGAGCTTCCGCAAGGTCCTCATCCTCTCGCTCTCCTGGCGGGCGTACATCCACCGGGAGTCGTCCTCCCGCCACCAGCGCCGCACCCGGCTCTTCTCGACGGTGATGGCGGAGCGGCGCCCGAGCCCCTTGAGCTGGAACTCCAGGGCGTCCTCCGTCTCCCGGATGATGCGCCCCGCGAGGGGGACGTCGTTCTCCTTGAGGATGATCACGTCCGCGGCGGCGGCTCCCGCGAGGGCGCCGAGCAGCGCGGCGACGAGGATCGAGCGCGGAAACACCATGCCGCTTCCTCATCGGCAAAACGGCGTCTCCACTCAAGCGCCGGCGGTGCGCACCCGGAAGAGATCCCGCGCCAGGTCCCGGATCACGGTCCGGTCCTGCAGCGCCCGGAGCCATCGTCTCGGGATCGCCTCCACCCCCCAGAACGCCCCCGCCAGGGCCCCGGCCACGGCCGAGATGGTGTCCGCGTCGCCCCCCAGGTTCGCCGCCCGCACCAGGGTCTCCTCGAAGGAGGGGGCGTGGAGGAAGTGGTAGAGCGCCGCTTCCAGGGTATCGACCACGTAGGAGGTGGGGCGCAGATCCGCGGTGTCCTTCGAGGGGACGTCGGGAAGCACGTTGGGGACGCGGAGGGGGTTCTCCTCCAGGATGTCGAAGGCCCGGTCGAAGACGCTCTCCCGGGGCTCCCCCGCGAGCAGCAGGGAGAGGAACACTCCGAGCGCGGCGGAGCCCGCGGCGGCCCGCTCGTCCCAGTGGGTGAGCCGGGCTTCCGCCACGGAGGCCTCGAGCAGCTCCGGGATCCGGTCCCCGAAGAAGAGGGCGAGGGGCGCGCACCGCTTCACGGTCCCGTTTCCCGCCGATTCCTCGCCGGAGAGCTCGTGCGCGCGCCGGGCGGCGTCGTCCGGGGGATGCCCCATGGCCAGCAGGGAGAGGGCGGTGCGCAGGACTCCCGTGAGCTCCTTGGGCGACGTGCGGTACCACTCCACGTACCGCCGCGCCACGTCCTCCAGGTCGAGTCCTTCCTTCTCCACGAGGCTCTTGCCGAGGAGCACGGCGAGGGTGGTGTCGTCGGTGTACTGGCCGGGCCGGACCAGGAGCCATCCGCCGCCGATCATGTCGCGCACCGTCCCGTGCTTGATCTGGATCTGCCAGTTCGACATGTACTCGAGCGGGGCCCCGAGGGCATCCCCCACCGCCAGCCCGAGCAGGCATCCCGTGTATCGCTCCCTGAGCTCCATCGCGCCCTCCCGGGGGGACTTCCCCGCCGGGGATCATAGCACCGGGCGCCGCTCCCGGAAGACGTGAACGGCGAGGACCGCGGCCGCGAGCAGGAAGGGGAGGGCCTCCAGGTCCGTTCCCCGCTCCCCTTCCGGCGGGCGGGAGGGGACCAGGCGGGAGAGATCCGCGGGGGCGGCGACGGCGCGGGTGGCCGATTCCCGCCGATCCACGATCCCCGCCGCGACCCGGCTGGCCGGGGGCCGGGCTCCCAGGCGGGCCGCCACCTCCGCGAAGAACACCGGGAAGGAGGGGGTGGCGGCCCACCCGCAGGCGGGATCGCCGGGGTCCGGGGCCACCTCGATCCGGCCCGGGCGCACCGCGGCCAGGACCCCCTCCCGGTCCGCGAGCAGGGGCTCCCGGGCGGGCCGGAGCCGCGGCGCCGCGCCCAGCGGCACGCCGGGCGGGGGCACGGCTTCCGGGGGCAGCCCGGCGCCGCCCGTCAGGGAGGACGCGTCCACCGGCTTCCGGGGGCCCGGGGGCGCCAGGAGGAGCCGCGTCCGCGGCCCGGGAGCCCTCCGGTAGGCGAGGGTCCCCTCCGCGCCGTCCGTGAAGCGGATCCCGGCCAGGGTGAGGGCCAGCCGCGCCCGCGGCTCCTCGGGGCCGACCCACTCGAGAGGCACCGTCACCGCGGGCCGCTCCACCACCTCCACCCGGTCGTCGAAGGAGAAGGCGTCTCCGGGCTCGATCCGGATCACCGCCCGGCCTTCCGGGGCGGGACCGCTGAGCAGCTCCGCCCCCCCCGCAGGCAGGGA
>JAOZQC010000507.1 GCA_029932425.1 Planctomycetota bacterium
CGGAAACCGTGGCCGTGGCGGACGACTCCGCCCTCCCCCGCCTCCGCGAACTCCTCTCCGGCGAGTCCATCCGCGTCCTCTCCCGCGAGGAGGCCATCGAGGGGATGATCGCCGCCCCCGGGACCGACGTGGTCCTGAATGCCATCGTCGGGGCCGCCGGCCTGGCCCCGGCCCTCGCCGCCATCGAGGCCGGCAAGATCCTGGCCGTGGCCAACAAGGAGCCCCTGGTGGCCGCGGGCCCCATCCTCATGGCCGCCGCCCGGAAGCACCACGCCACCGTGGTTCCCGTCGACAGCGAGCACAGCGCCATCTTCCAGGCCCTCCGCTCCGGGCGCCACGCGGAGGTCCGCACGATCCTCCTCACCGGCTCCGGCGGGCCCTTCCGCGAGCGCCCCCTCTCCACCTTCGATGCGGTCACCGCCGGTGAAGCCCTGGACCATCCCACCTGGAGCATGGGCCCCAAGATCACGATCGATTCCGCCACCATGATGAACAAGGCCCTCGAGATCATCGAGGCCGTCCACCTCTTCGGCGTGGCTCCGGAGGCGATCCGGGTGCTGCTCCATCCCCAGGCGATCGTGCACTCCATGGTGGAGTACCGGGACGGCACGGTGATCGCGCAGCTCGCCCGCCCGGACATGCGCCTGCCGATCCTCTTCGCGCTCTCCTGGCCCGAGCGGCTACCCTACGCGGAGGCCGCCCTCTCCCTCGCGGACCTGGCCGAGCTCTCCTTCTCGGAGCCCGATCCCCGGCGGTACCCGGCGCTCCGGCTGGGCGCCCGGGCCGCCGCCGCGGGCGGTCTGGCGGGGGCGGTGCTGAACGCCGCCAACGAGCGGGCCGTGGAGCACTTCCTGGCGGGGAGGATCCCCTTCCCGGCCATCGTGGAGACCGTGGCCCGGGTGCTGGACGAACACGAACCGATGCAGGAGCCGACCCTGGAGGACGTCCTCGCGGCGGACCGCCGGAGCCGGATCGAGGTGGATCGATGCCTGAACCTTTCCTGACCCCGCCCCTCGCCGCGCTCGGCTCCACCCTGGGTGTCGTGGTGGTGATCCTGGGCATCGGGTTCCTCATCTTCGTCCACGAGCTGGGTCACTTCCTGGTGGCGAAGTGGAACAAGGTCCGCGTGGAGGCGTTCTCCCTCGGCTTCGGGCCGGTGCTCTGGGGTTTCCGGCGCGGCGACACCCACTACCGGCTCTCGGCCATCCCCCTCGGCGGCTACGTGAAGATGGCCGGCGAGCTGCCCACGGACCGCCGGACCGACGACCCCGGGGCGTTCGCCAACAAGTCCATCCCTTCCCGCATCGCGGTGATCTGCGCGGGCGTGGCCATGAACGCCTTCACCGGGATCCTCTTTTTCGTCATCGCCTTCAACATCGGGGTGCCCCTGCCGCCCCCCGTGGTGGGCGGCACCGAGTCCGGCTCCCCCGCCTGGCTCGCGGGCCTCCGTCCCGGAGACCGCGTCCTCAGCGTCAACGGCACGCGTCTCATGGACTTCGAGGACCTCATGTCGGAGGTCGCCTTCACCCGCGGCAAGGTGACCCTCGTCATCGAGCGCGACGGGGAGCGGATCACCCTCCGCGGGATCGAGCCCCGCATCGACCCCCTCCACGGCATCCGCCGGCTCGGGATCCGCTCCGCGGCGGAGAGGAAGATCCAGGTGGAGGAGGACTCCCCCGCCGCCCGGGCCGGCCTCCGCACCGGCGACGAGCTCCTCCGGGTGGCGGGGGTGGACGCCGCGGACCAGGTGGCCCTCGAGCGCGCCCTGTGGAGGGCCCGGGGGCCCGTCGCCTTCGTCATCCGCCGCGAGGGGGAGTGGCGTACGATCACCGTGGCTCCCGTCCGGAAGCCGGCTCCCGACGCCCGCGCCATCATCGGCATCTCCCGCCTCCTGGCCACGGTCGACGCCGTGCGTCCCGGCTCCCCCGCCGCGGAGGCGGGTTTCACCCCGGGGGACCGCATCCTGGCCGTGAACGGAAAGACCGTGGTCTCCCTCCCCCAGGCCCTCGAGGCGGCGAAGGGAACGCGTCCCGGTCCCGTCGTCTTCACCGTCCGGCGCGGAGACCGCCGGGTGGACCTGGGGCCCGTGAAGGGAGTCGAGCGGCCCGAGGACTGGGACCGCTTCTTCGACGACCTGGCCGCGGGCTACGACGAGGAGCGGAAGACCGCGGTGGGGGTCCTGCCGGACCACCTCTTCGCCACCGCCTGCCCGGCCCGGGCCGCCGGTCTCGCGGAGGGCGCCGTCGTCCACGCCGTGGGCGGCAAGCCGGTGGCGGACTTCCTCGCCATCCGGGACGCCATCTCCGCCGTCCCTCCCGATCGGCCCGTGTCCGTCACCTTCACGAACCCGGGCGGCGAGCGCCGTACGGTGGAGATTCGCAGGCAGCCGCAGCTTCGCAACGACTTCGGCCTGACGCTCACGCCGGCCACCGAGACGGTGCGCGTGAGCGGCCTCTTCCGCGCCTGCGCCGCGGGAGTCCGGCGGTCGATCCTCAAGGCGCGGCAGATCCTCGACATGCTCGGCAGCATGATCTCGGGCCGGGTCTCCGCCAAGAACCTGGGCGGCCCGGTGGCGATCTTCCAGATCTCCTATGCCTCGGCCCGCCGCAACTTCATCCACTTCCTCTACTTCCTCGGCATCCTCTCCATCAACCTCGCCATCCTCAACATCCTCCCCATCCCCATCCTGGACGGGGGACACCTGCTCTTCCTCATCGTGGAGGCCCTCAAGGGAAAACCGGTTTCCGAACGCACCATGGCCGTGTTCCAGTGGGCGGGGCTCCTCCTGCTGCTCCTGCTCATGGTGTTCGTGGTCACGAACGACGTGATCCGCCTCTTCTGAGCGGGCGCCGGCCCGGGCCGGCGGAGGGGAGCCCGCCCGGCCCGCGTTTCTCGTCAGGCGCGCGGGCGAGGCTCCAGGCCGGCGGTGGGAACGGGGTTCCATCGGAGCACGGAACCCGC
>JAOZQC010000508.1 GCA_029932425.1 Planctomycetota bacterium
GCTTTCGGCGCCTGCTCCCGCCAAATCTCCGAGCCGCGCGAAGATTCGCAAGGTCAGTAGTAAGCGCTCTTCGACGCGGGCCTCGTCACCGTCACTCCGGATTACGAGGTTCGGGTTTCGCCCTTGCTCCGGGAACGATGGAAGAACGGCCACCGCTACTACGGCTACGACCGTCGCCCCCTGGTCGCCCGCCCCCGGCGAAGGGAGGAGCAGCCGAGCCGGGAAGCCCTCGAGTGGCACCTGGAAACCCGGTTCCTCTCGGGATGAGGAGGGCGGGGCCGCGGACCCGGATCAGTCGAACGCGAAGCGCAGCGAGATGCTCTCCTTCTCCCCGAGGATCGGGGGAGGGGGGGCGCGGGGATCCGGGCCGAGCGGCTTGCCGTCCAGGAGCACCGCGTCGAGAGGCTTCCCCCGACCCCTCTCGATCCGGGCCTTTCCGGGTCGTCCCCCGGAGAGGCCCGTCTCGATCCAGAGCTGCGTGCGGACGGCGGCCGCCATCGCCGCCCAGGCCCCGAGGACGTCCTCCATGCGCAGGCGCGGGTCCACGATCACCCGGATGCCGCCCTCGGAGTGCGCCTTCGGCTCCCCCCGGAGGACGTCGCACAGGGTCCCCAGGATCTCCCCCGGGCGGGGACCGGCCCGGAGCTCCACGGTGACCTGGGGCATCGCGCAGCGGATCCGCCGGGGGTAGGCGATCCCGCACCGGGTGGCGATGCAGGGCGGGAAGTCGGGGGCCCGGGGATCGAAAACCGCGTAGAAGACGTCCCGGAACCGGATGTCCGGGGAGACGGCGGTGCGGAGGAGGTCCCGGAATCCCCCCCACGGGAGGTCCCGGTGGAGCCGAAACCCGAGGATGACCCGGGAAGGGGTGGACGGCTCCGAGAGATCCCGGCGCGAGGCGGCATACCGGGCCAGCTCGTTCCGGGTCTTCTCCGATGTCCAGGGCTTCGTGCGGTGGGACACGCCGCCGTCCTCGCCGACCGTGAGAACGAGACAACCCTCTTTCCGGGTGTAGATATCGCCCCGGGCGCCGGCGACCCGGGGCAGGGGGACCTCCTTCTCCGGTGCCTGCGTGAACTCCCAACGGACGAGATCGACGAATCGTTTCCCGTCCGTCCCGCCCCAGCGTTCGAGCCGACCCTCCGCGGCGATCTCGCCGGACCCCACGACCTCCACCCGCCACCGGCCCTCCTCCCGGTGCAGGAAGGCGCGGACCCGGCTCTTCGGGAACCAGACCACGGCGTGGTCCCCGTCGATCGTGATCTCCGGCGGATCCACGGCGGGATCGGGCGGGGGCACCGCCTTCGAGGCCCTGCAATCCCGCAGGAACACGTCCCCGGCGGAGAGATCGGGGGGAAGCGGTTTGGGCAGGCTCCGGCGGAACTCCTTCGCCCAGGCTTCGAAGACGGAATCGAGGCGCCGGTTCCCCGAAGGCCCCTTCCCGAGGACGGCGTCCCGCACCCCTTCCCAGTTGTGGCGGGCCGTCTCCGCGAGCCGGTCCCAGGCCTCGTCGAGGCGTCGATCCCGCATGGCTTGGAGGTACGAGAGGGCCGCCGCCTGGACGCGCTCCTCCTCCGTGGGCGGAGGGCCGCAGCTCGAGAGCAAGAGGAGGCCAGCGAGAAGAGCTCTTCCCCTCATGAGAGCACCTCCATCCCTGCTCTTCGAAGGCGGGCGCAGTGCATCCTGCATCTCTCCCGGAGCCGGTGTCAAGGCTCCACAGCGCCGGGCCGGGCGGTTTCCCCTGGAACCGGCGGCGCCCCGAACCCAGAATGCTCTACGGGGTGGTGTCTGGACCTATTCAAGGATGCCGGGACGGACCGATGATCGACGGAGCCTCGCTCGACGGAACGGTACGCGCGGCGGCGTTCGCGTTCCTCGACCGGCTCGAAGCGGTCCACGGGGAGGACCTTCCGCGCCGGGAGCTGGCCCGCGGGTTCGAGTTCGAGGGCACGCGGGTTCCCCTGCTCGGCCCGCAGGGGATCTTCAAGCCGGCGATCCTGCCGGAGGTGCCGCTCAGCATCACCACCGCGCCTCGCGTGGAGGGGAAGCCGCGCCCGTACGAGGATGAGATCCTGGGGGGAGGCCGGATCGTCTATCGTTACCGCGGCACGGACCCCAGGCACCGCGACAACGTGGGCCTGCGCCGGGCGATGGAGCGGCGGACGCCCCTCGTCTACTTCTTCGGTCTCATGCCGGGATGGTACGCGGCGGAGCGACCGATTTTCATCGTGGGGGAGGATCCGTCCCGGCTGGCTTTCCTCGTCCAGTTGGGCATGCCCGGCGTCCTGGGCCGTCGCGGAGAGGACTCCGGGGAGAGGGTGAACGAGGGCCGCCGCGAGTACTACACGACTCTCGCTCTCCAGCGGGTCCACCAGCGGAGCTTTCGGAGGAGAGTGCTCGCCGCCTACCGGGAGACCTGTGCCGTGTGCCGGCTGCGCCACCGGGAGCTGCTCGACGCGGCCCACATCATCCGCGACACCGAGCCGCGCGGGGACCCCGTGGTGAGAAACGGCCTGTCCCTCTGCAAGTTGCATCACGCCGCTTTTGACCGGAACCTCCTCGGCGTGCGCCCCGACTTGGTGGTGGAGTTGAGGGAGGACCTGCTCCGGGAGGAGGACGGCCCCATGCTCATCCACGGGTTGCAGGGATTCCAGGGCCGGAAGATCCGGGTGCCCCGCTCGCCGCGGAAGCGTCCGGACCCGGATCGTCTCGAGGAGCGGTACGAGGAGTTCCGGCGGGCCGTGTAGCCCCGGCGATTCATTCGACCCTCCGCCTTCGGCTGGGCACTGCCCCCGGCGCCGCGGGTCAGCGGATCCGCAAGGTCCACTCCGGGCTCATCGATTGGTCGCCCACATCCACCTGGAGCTGGTCCCAGCGGAACCCGTCGTAATCGAACCCGGGGAGCTTCGCCGCCGTGACCTGCCACCGATAGTCGTGGCCCTTGCGGAAGAAGGGCTC
>JAOZQC010000055.1:0-2380 GCA_029932425.1 Planctomycetota bacterium
GATCCTCTCGATCATGTTCTCCATCTCGCGCACGTTGCCCGGCCAGTCGTAGGCCAGCAGCGTCCCCATGCACTCCGAGGAGAAGTCGTAGAAGTACTTCCCGTACTTGGAGGAGAACCTCTCCAGGAAGTGGGCCGCCAGGAGCGGGATGTCCTCCTTCCTCTCTCGGAGGGGGGGCACCTCGATCGGAACCACGTTCAGGCGGTAGTACAGGTCCTCCCGGAGCCGCTTTCCCTTGACCTCTTCGAGGGGGTCCCGGTTCGTGGCCGCCAGCACCCGGGTGTCGACGCGGATCTCCTCCTTCCCCCCCAGTCGATGGAAGCTCCTCTCCTGCAGGAAGCGCAGGAGCTTCGACTGCAGGTCGAAGTCCATTTCGCAGATCTCGTCCAGGAAGAGCGTCCCGCCGTCGGCCTGCTCGCAGCAGCCGCGGTAGCGGGCCCCCGCCCCGGTGAAGGCCCCCTTCTCGTGGCCGAAGAGCTCCGACTCGAGCAGGGTGCTGGGAATGGCCGCGCAGTTGACGGCCACGAAGCGCCTCCTCGCCCGGGGGGAGACGTCGTGGATGGCGCGGGCGATGAGCTCCTTGCCCGTGCCGGAAGGGCCGTTGATGAACACCGTCACGTCGGTGGGGCCCACGTTCTCGATGATGGAGTAGATCGTCTGCATGGGAGGCGAGACGCCGATCAACCCCATGAACTGCCCGCGGCGCCGGTACTGGCTCTGGAGCTGGTTCACCTTGATCATGAGCCGGTGGAGATGGGTCGCGTTCTTCAGACTGATCTCCAGGCGGGTGAAGTCCACGGGCTTGGAGAGGAAGTCGAACGCGCCCCGGCGCATGCCGTCGGCCACGAGCGAGGGCTCCGCGTGGGAGGTCATGACGATGCAGGGCAGGAACTCGAACTGGCTCTTCAGCTCTCCCACCAGGCGGAGCACGTAGTCCGGATCGCGGTCCGCGTCGCAGAGGACGACGTCCGGCACCGACCCGGAGAGGCAGTCCTTCACCGCGTGCTCGTCGAGAGCCGCCTTGACCTGGTATCCGGCCTCCTCGAGCCGCTTGCGGAAGGCCGCGAGCGACCGCTCGTCCGCGTCGACCAGCAGGACTCGGATGTCCGCCATACCGCCGTGCTCCCCGAAAACGAGGGCCGTCACCGGCCTTCCGCCGGGGCGACCGGGGCGCCGGTCTCCCTCCACGATTCGAGAGCGCTCTCCGCGGTGGGATACGTCTCGAACACCCGGAGGAGCCGGGTGATCTCGAGGATCGACCGAACCGGCTCGGAGACGTTCGCCAGCTTCAGATCGCCGCCGTTCGCCCGCAGGACCTTGAGGGCGGAGATGAGCGCCCCCAGGCCCGAGGAATCGATGAAGGTCACGTTCCCCAGGTCCACGACCAGGCGCTTGCGCTCCTCGGTGATCACCGATCGGATCCGCTCCTTGAGCTGCGCGCTCGTGCCGCCCTCCAGGCTGACGGGCTCCGCGAACGACAGGACCAGCACGTTCCCGATCTGTCTTCGTGTGAGCTCCATCGACACTCCTCTCCGCCGACGAGGCCCATCGCGACCGCCGTCCGCCGTTCGTCGCGACGGGCACCGCTTTCTTATCTGCCGATCTCCCCCGGGGACTTGAGGGGAAAGGGGCCGCGGGCCGGCGCCGCGCCGATTCCCCGTGCTCTCCGGGCGGGCGATCCGGATACTCTTCAGCCCGGAAGGAAAGGAGGCGCGTGGACCTCACCGTCATTCTGCCGGCCTTCAACGAGGAGCACCGGCTCGCCCGCGGGGTGGAGCGGGTGGCCGGCTGGCTTCGCGCCCGGCCGCTCGCCTTCGAGATCCTGGTGGTGGACGACGGCTCCACCGACGGCACGCGGGAGGTCCTGGCCGCCCTGGAACGGTCGATCCCGCCCCTCCGGGGCCTCCGTCTCCCCGAGAACCGGGGAAAGGGGGCGGCGGTGCGCGCGGGGGTGGCGGAGGCCCGGGGGGAGATGGTGCTCTTCACGGACGTGGATCAGAGCACCCCCATCGAGGAGCTCTCGAAGCTCGTGCGCGCCCTGGACCGCGGCTACGACGCCGCCATCGGCAGCCGGGAGGCGCCCGGCGCCCGGCGCGTGCGGCCCCAGCCCTTCTACCGCCGCCTCATGGGAACCGTGTTCGTGCGGCTCAGGGAACGCACCGTCCTCCAGGGGTTCACGGACACGCAGTGCGGTTTCAAGCTCTTCCGCGGTCCGGTGGCGAAGGACGTCTTCCCCCGCGCGAGGATCGACCGGTTCTGCTTCGACGTGGAGATCCTCGCCATCGCCGTCCACCGGGGCTACCGGGTGGCGGAGGTGCCCGTCCGCTGGTACGACGACCCGCGCTCCCGGGTCTCCCTCCTCTCCGACTCCGCCTCGATG
>JAOZQC010000055.1:2390-7997 GCA_029932425.1 Planctomycetota bacterium
CCGGGCCCGGGGCCTCTACGGTCCCGCCCGGTCCCCCGCCCGGGCGGGCGCCCCCCGGTAGGCCTGGAGCCCGAGCTTCAGGATGCGCATGGCCCTGCGCATCTCGGGCACCTTCCTCACGAAGGCGATGCGGACCTCGTCCCGGCCCAGGCCGGGGGTGGCGTAGAAGCCGGCCGCGGGAGCGATCATCACCGTCTCTCCCTCCACCTGGAAGTCCGTGAGGAGCCACCGCGCGAACGCCTCCGCGTCCTCCACGGGCAGGCGCACCACGGTGTAGAACGCCCCCTTCGGCTTCACGGCCAGGACCCCCTCGATCCCCGCGAGCTCCTCGAACACCGCGTCCCGGCGCGCCCGGTACTCGTCGAGCACCTGCTCGAGGTACTCCGGGGAGGCGTCCAGGGCACGCCGGGCCGCCTTCTGCTCCAGCGTGGGGGCGCAGAGCCGCGCCTGTCCCAGGCGGAGCGCCGCGGAGAGAAGGTCCCGGTTGCGCGTCACCAGGCAACCGAGCCGGGCCCCGCACACGCTGTAGCGCTTGGAGATGCTGTCCAGGAGCACCCCCCGGTCCCCGATCCCCTCGAGATGCAGCACGGAGTGCGCCGCGGCGCCGTCGAACACGAACTCCCGGTACACCTCGTCCGAGAGGAGGAAGAGGTCCCTCTCCACCACCAGGTCGCGGAGGGCCTCGAGCTCCTCCCGGGAGTAGACGTAGCCGGTGGGGTTGTTCGGATTGCAGATGAGGATCGCGCGGGTACGGGAGGTGATCCGGGTCTCCAGGGCCGAGAGGGGAGGCAGGCGGAAGCCGTCCTCGATGCGGCAGGTCACGGGCACCAGGGTCACCCCCGCCTCCACCGCGAAACCGTTGTAGTTCGTGTAGAACGGCTCGGGGACGATCACCTCGTCCCCGGGGTCCGCCAGGGCGAGGAAGGCGAAGATGATGGCCTCGCTCCCTCCCGTGGTGACCACGATCTCGTCGCTCGCCACCCGGATGCCGAACCGGGCGTAGTACTCCACGAGGCCGTCCCGGTACTCCCAGAGACCCGCGGAATGCCCGTACGGCACGATGCGCGTTCCCGGATCGCGCAGGGCCTCGAGGAACTCCTCCGGGGACTCGATGTCCGGCTGCCCGATGTTCACGTGGTGGACCCGGACTCCCCGGCGCTTCGCGTCCTCCGCCAGGGGAACGAGCTTGCGGATCGGGGAGGGGGGCATGCGCTCCCCGCGGCGTGACAGACCAGGCATCTCCGGCTCCTCGTGCTTCGCCCGTGCGCGGCGGGACGATTCTCGCACCTTCCGCGGGGGAGAGCCAGAAAGGCGCCGGCCGGGTCCGGCGGGCCGGGCAGGTTTGTTTTTCTTGTCCCCCCGCCCTGCCGCCCTTAGCATCCGCCACCGTTCCGGGCGGCTAGCTCAGTCGGCTAGAGCGCGTGCTCGACACGCACGAGGTCACTGGTTCGAATCCAGTGCCGCCCACCACCTCGAAGCGTAACGGGGCGAGCCCCTCGGCTCGCCCCGTTTTCTTCCTGTCGCGCGGGTTCGCTCTTCGTTACTTCTCCGCCTTCTTCGGCGCAGGCTTCTCGGAAGCCGCCGCCTTGTAGAGGAACCCCCGTCCCGGGTGCTCCACCTTCTCGATGGCCCCTTCCTTGGCCAGCGTGCTGATCTGGCTGCGGATGCTCGCCACCGCACCGTCGCACAGCTTCATCGCGGACTTGATGATCTCCGCCGGAGCGAGGGGCTCCGCCGCCCCCGACACCGCCCGCAGGATCGCCTGGCGCACCGTCACCTTCTTCTTCTTCTTCTTCGCGGTCTTCGCCGGACGCGCCGGGGCCTTCTTCCCCTTCTTCCTCCCGGGCTTCTTCCGCACGGCCTTTCCCCCGCGTCCCACCGCCTTGCGGATCTCGTGCAACACGGAATCCACCTTCTCCGCACGCTGCATGAGTTCTTCGATCTTCTCCTTGATTTCCTGCTTCTCCGCTTCGAGCTTCCGCATCAGTTGTTTCGTGTCCACAGGATGAAACCTCCCTCATGGCTGGTAACGCGGATGAAACCGGTGAAACATACTTTCTTATAGCAAAACGAGAGAAACGAGAAAACAACAATCAACCGGATCGAGCGACATGCCCCTCACGGTTCGTAGAGATGGTCGTCATACTCCCAACCGCTCTCTTCTCCCCCGCCGTCGTCGCCGAGCAGGTCCCCCATTTCCTCCTCGATCCGCTCGGGGTCTTCCCCGGCCTCCAGCCTGCGGATCGCCGTCTCCATCTCGGGGCCGAGGTCGAGGCCCGTCTCCTGCACCATCCTCCTCATGAAGCGGCCCATCTGGCGCGGATCGTTCTCGTCCAGGTCCGACATCTCCCGCTCGAGCTTCGACATCGCCTTCTCCATCCGGGCCATCTGCGCCTCGGAGAGGTCTTCCCCCCCCTCCTCCGCGGCGGCTCCCGGGCTTCCCGAGGGACGAGCCCGGGCCACGGAGAACGACGAGAGGCGCCTCCGGAGCCCCCCCTTCCCGCAGCGGGGACAACGTGGCTTCCGGCGGTCCGTCGCGGAGGAGAAGAAGAACTGGAAGACCGTGCGGCACTCCTCGCATGCAAACTCGTAGATCGGCATGGCTCGCCCCCCGCTCCCGGGGCCCTCCCGTCGGATCCGAACACCCGTTCGAGGCCGTCCGATTCGGATTCCCGGACCAGCCCGGAATTCGAAACGTTCTCCGGCACCGGCATGGTATTCCTTCGGCAGATCCCACTCCACTCTTCACCTTCAGGCGGAGGTCGGACGGCGGGACCGTCCGAGACGACCCATGGTACGAAACATCCGTGATCAGGACGCCCTCGACTATCACTCGAAAGGCCGGGCGGGCAAGATCGAGGTCATTCCCACCAAGCCCTGCTTCACGCAGCGCGACCTGTCCATGGCCTACACCCCGGGCGTGGCGGTCCCCTGTCTCCGGATCAAGGAGAACCCCGAGGAGGTGTTCACCTACACCGCCAAGGGAAACCTCGTGGCGGTCATCAGCAACGGGACCGCGGTGCTCGGCCTGGGCGCCATCGGGCCCGCCGCGGGCAAGCCCGTGATGGAGGGCAAGGGGGTGCTCTTCAAGCGGTTCGCGGACATCGACGTCTTCGACATCGAGGTGGACACGCTGGACCCGGACGAGCTGATCCGCTTCGTGCGCCTGATCGCCCCCACCTTCGGCGGCATCAACCTCGAGGACATCCGGGCTCCGGAGTGTTTCCGCATCGAGAGGACGCTGCAGGAGATGCTGGACATTCCCGTGTTCCACGACGATCAGCACGGCACCGCCATCATCTCCGCGGCGGGGCTTCTGAACGCCCTGGAGATCTCCGGCAAGGACCCCGCCGACGTGAGGGTCGTGTTCAGCGGGGCCGGGGCCGCGGCCATCGGGTGTGCGGAGCACTTCCTCCGGATCGGCATCCGCCGCGAGAACATCGTCATGACGGACCGCGCGGGCGTGATCTACAAGGGCCGGGACGAGCACATGAACGAGTGGAAGGAGGCCTGGGCCTCCGACACCGACGCCCGCACCCTCACGGAGGCGCTCCGGGGCGCCGACGTGTTCATGGGGCTCTCCGTGGCCAACCTCCTCTCCAAGGAGGAGGTCCGGTCCATGGCGGACTACCCCGTGATCTTCGCCATGGCGAATCCCGATCCCGAGATCACCTACCATGACGCCAAGGCCGCCCGGGAAGACGTCATCATGGCCACCGGCCGCTCGGACTACCCGAACCAGGTGAACAACGTCCTGGGCTTCCCGTTCATCTTCCGGGGCGCTCTCGACGTGAGGGCCCGGGCCATCAACGACGAGATGAAGCTCGCGGCGTCCCGGGCGCTGGCCGCCCTGGCCAAGCAGGACGTTCCCGACGCCGTGCGCAAGGCCTACGGGGGCGTCGACCTCAGGTTCGGCCCCGACTACATCATCCCCAAGCCGCTCGATCCCCGCGTCCTGCTCTGGGAGGCCCCCGCGGTGGCGAAGGCCGCCGTGGAAACGGGGGCCGCCCGGCGGATCATCGAGGACTGGGACGGCTACCGGGAGAGCCTGGAGCGCATCTACGGCCCCGCCCACAACGTGGTGCGGGGCGTCATCCGCAAGGCCCAGCAGAGCCTGAAGCGCATCGTCTTCCCGGAGGCCCACGCGGAGAACATCCTCCGGGCGGCGCAGATCCTCCTCGACGAGAACATCGCGCGGCCCATCCTCGTGGGGGACCAGGCCGTGATCCGCGAGCGGATCGCGGAGCTGGGCCTGGACCTGGCCGGGGCGGAGATCGAGGACCCCACCTCCAGGGCGGAGGAGTACGCCGAGACGCTGGCCCGCCTCCGGGCCCGCAAGGGGATGATGCCGCACGCGGCCTACCGCCAGGTGCAGCTCCCCCTCATGCACGCCATCATGATGGTGCACATGGAGGACGCGGACGGCATGGTGTGCGGCGTCGACCGGTCCTACGCGGAGACCCTCGCCCCCTCCCTCCGGGTTCTCCAGCTCAAGGAAGGGGTGAAGAAGGTCTCGGGGATGTACGTCATCGTGTTCCCCGACCGCACGCTGTTCTTCGCCGACGCCACGGTGAACATCGACCCCTCCGACCAGGACCTCGCGGAGATCGCGGTGCTCGCGGGGAAGACGGTCCGCGAGTACTTCGACATCGAGCCCCGCATCGCCATGCTCTCCTTCTCGAGCTTCGGTTCCACCCGCCACCCCTACGCGGAGAAGGTGCAGCGGGCCGTCAAGCTCGCGAAGGTCATGGAGCCCTCCCTGATCATCGACGGAGAGATCCAGGCCGACGCCGCCCTGAATCCCGAGATCATCGAGCGCGCCTTCCCCCACTCCCTGATCCGCGGCGACGCCAACGTCCTCGTCTTCCCCTGCCTCAACTCCGCGAACATCGCCTACAAGCTCATGGAGCGCCTCGCGCGGGCGGAGGTGATCGGCCCGATCATCATGGGCCTGCGCAAGCCCGTCTCCGTGGTGAACCACTGGTCCACCACCGACCAGATCGTGCACATCGCCGCCATCACCGCCCTCGCCGCGGAGAGGGCTCCCTGCATGAAGGAGGAGGCGGGGCGGGAGCGGGCGATCCGCGAGCGCATCCTGGGAGGGGAGAGCCTGTGAGGGCGGGGGGGGCCGTCGCGCTCTTCTGCCTGCTCCTCGCCTCCGGCGGCTGCCGCCTCTCCGGGGAGCCGCGGTTCGTGCGCCAGCGGCCGCCCCGGAAGGTGGAGACGAAGGTCACGGTGCGGAGCATCCCCTCCGGGGCGGAGGTGACCCTCGGCGGGCGCTACCTGGGGGAGACCCCCCTCCTGGTTCCCATCCGGTACCGCTGCGACATCCGCATCTTCGAGCAGAAGAAGAGCCTGCCCTATCCCCACACCGAGACGCGGGAGATCCGCTCCTACCCCCGGAACCGCTTCACCTTCGAGCTCTACAAGGTGGGCTACGAGAGGGCGCAGCGGGTGATCGAGCTCCACGGGGAGGAGGAGCGCGGGATCGAGGTCCGGCTCCGTCCCCGTCCCGATCGGTGACGCCCCCCCCTCAGAGGCTCTCCAGGTAGCGGCGGAGCTCCGCGTCGAGCCGGAGGGGATCGCCGAGGATGCGCCGGGGGGGGG
>JAOZQC010000055.1:8007-11365 GCA_029932425.1 Planctomycetota bacterium
CCGGGGCCCGCTCCGCCGCGAAGTACCGGAGGAACCGCTCCCGCCCCTCCGTTCCCGCCCCCCGGAGGAGGTAGTGCACGAGCAGGGCGGACTCCAGGTAGTAGAGGATGTTGTCCTCTCCCTCGAACTCCCGCTCCCCGGCGCGGAAGACCTCCTCCACGGGAACCCACCTCCCCGTCTCCCGGGCCTCGAGGAGCACCGGCACCCACCGGGCGTCGAACCCCCCCGCCCGCACCGCGGCGCCCTCGATCCGGCTGGCCTCGAAGAAGGTGGCGAGTCCCTCGTTCAGCCACCGCGACCACTCGTGCCCGCTGCCCTCCACCCAGGTATCCAGGATCATGTGGGAGCCCTCGTGGAAGAGCGCCTTCGCGATCACCGCGGGCGGGCCGTCTCCCACCACGCCGAGGGTCCTCCAGGCGGGGAGGTAGAAGCCCCCGTTGCGGGCGAAATCGCTGCCCAGCCGCTCCCGGGTCCACGCCGCGAGGTCCCGGTGGTGCGAGAACACGATCACCTCGAACGGCGAGACCGGCTCGGAGAGGCGGAACGCCTCCCCGTAGCGCTCCCCCACGGCGCGGGTGAACGCGGCCAGGAAGGCCGCCGCCGCCCGCGCCGCGCGGTTTCCGGGACGCGCGTAGACCTCGTAGGGACCGTAGCGCCCGATCTTCTCGTAGCCCGGGGGCAGGGTCCGCGTGCGGTAGCCCTGGCGGAGGGAGGGCCCCAGAAGATGCAGGATCAGGAGGAGACCCAGCACCGGGGCCGCCGCCGCGGAGACGCGGAGGGCGAGGACGCCCCGGCCCGTCACCGCCGGCGTCCCCGGAGCTTCTCGCTCGCCTCCCGGAGGAAGCGGCGTTCCCGGTCGCTCAGGGCGGTCATCCCCTCGTCGTAGATCTTCTGCAGCAGGCGGTCCACGTCCGCCTGGAGGGAGGAGAGATCCTCCTCGCGGCGGCGGTCCTTCTTCCGCTTCGAGCGGAGCTCCAGGTTCAGGAAGAAGCGATCGATCCGATGGGCGTACCGGTAGTAGAGGTACCCGAAGAGGGCACCGCCCAGGTGGGCGGTGTGCGCGATGCCGGAGCTCCCCGGGGAGGAGAACACGAACCCGTAGAGGTCGAATCCCACGAGGAGGACCATCACCCACACCATCCGCATGGGGATCACGAAGAAGAGCAGCACCACGGCGTTGGGGTTGAGCAGCGTGTAGTACGCGAGGATCCCCATGATCGCCCCGGAGGCGCCCACCGCGGGCATGAACGGCATGCTCAGGAGTCCGAAGGCCACGTAGGCCAGACCCGCCGCGATCCCCGCCCCGAAGTAGAAACGAAGGAAGACCCCGCTTCCCAGCCGCCGCTCCACGGGCGTCCCGAACATCCAGAGGACGAACATGTTGAAGAGGAGGTGGAGGGGCGTGGCGTGGAGGAACATGGAGGTGACGATCTCCCACACCATGAACCTGCCCACCACGTCGTGGGGCCTCATGCCGAGTCCCCCGGTCACGGGATTCCAGCCGAACCAGGGGACCGCCACGAAGAACTCGAAGACGAAGACGGCCACGTTGGCGATGAGGAGCGCCCGGACCGCGGGCGCCGTCCGGCCCGGAGGCCGCCGTCCCCGCTCCACGCGGTACCACTCCCGGTCGTAGATCGCCATCAGCCCCCCCCCTCGTACACCGAGCGGCGGAGCACCCCCACGTAGGGGAGATTGCGATACCGGCCCGCGTAGTCGAGGCCGTACCCCACCAGGAACTCGTCGGGGACCGGGAACCCCACGTGGTCCAGGGGGACCTCCACCTCCCGCCGCGCCTTCTTGTCGAGGAGGACGGCCGTCCGGAGGGAGCGGGGCCGGTGTCCCGCCAGGGTGCGGAGCAGGCCCGCCAGCGAACGGCCGGTGTCGACGATGTCCTCCACCAGCAGCACGTCGCGTCCCTCGATCTCCCGGTCCGTGAGGATCTCGACGGTGAGCTCGCCGGGGCGGGTTCCCTCCCCGTAGGAGGCCGCGCGCACGAAGCCCACCCTCACGGGTCCCCGGAGGCGGCGGACGAGGTCCGCGAGGAACACGAAGCCCCCGGTGAGCACCCCCACGGCGGTGATCTCCGCCCCCTCGCGGCGGCGATCGATGTCCCGGGCCATCGCCGCCACCCGGGCCTCGATCTCCCCCGCGGAGAGGAGCACGTGATCGATGTCGGGATCCACCATTCGCCGGATTGTAGCCCGCCCCCCGGGACCCGACGATTTTCGGGGCGCCCCTCCGGCGCCATACTTGGACAAAAGCCGGGCCACCGCCGACAATCCCGCCGCATGCGGATCGTGCTCCTCTCCGAATCGCCGGAAGCGGACTCCCTGGCGGAAGGGTTCGTGGAGGCCGCGGAGGAGTTCAACCGCACGCTCGACATCCGGCTCCGCTTTCTCGACGTGGGCTTCACCCTGCGGCCGTTCCCGGTCGGCGGGGACGACCCGGCGGCCCCGGTCCGCCTGGAGGCCATGCTCCGTTCCTTCCAGCCCGGGGTGGTCCTCGTCCTCGGCCGCGGCCCCTTGCTCCTCGAGTGCACGGCGGCGGCGGTGAAGGGGGGGGCGCCCGTGGCGTACCTTCTGGACGGGAGCCCGGATCGATTCGCGGCGGCCATCCTCCACCTGGCCTCCGTGGTGATGATCCCGGGGGGAATGGAGCCGCCCTCTCTCCGGCCCGGAGTCGCCCGGCACACCCTGCCCGCTCCGGAAGCCGACGGACCGGGCCTCGTGGACGCGCTGGTGAGATCGGTGAGGGAGAACCCCGGAACATGAAGATCCTCGGCATCGGAGGCCAGGGCTATCGGGAGTCGAGCGCGGCTCTCGTGATCGACGGCGCCATCGTCGCCGCCGCCAGCGAGGAGAGGTTCACGCGCGTCAAGCGCCAGGGGGGCTTCCCCCATCGGGCCGTGGCCTTCTGCCTCGAGGCGGCGGGGATCCGGGAAGCGGATCTCGACCGGATCGCGGTGGCCAACAACCCCTGGCTGAACACGCGCGACCGCCTCGTCGAGTGGTACGGCCCGGACTTCCTCAAGAGCCCGCGCTTCCGCACCTCGCACATCTTCCACGACGAGCTGCACGCCACCGTGCGCTACCTCGCGGAGCTCGAGCGGTTCCGGGAGGCCGCGGGCGAGCGCTTCCGCATCGTGCGGCACAACCTCTGCCACCTCGCGGAGGCCTTCTACCTCTCTCCCTTCGAGGAGGCGGCGCTCCTGGTCGTCGACGGGCGGGGCGAGGTGAGCACCTCCAGCCAGGGGCGGGGCGGCCCCGGCGGCATCGAGGTCTTCTCCGTGGAGGAGATGCCCAACTCCATCGGGCTCCTCTACGCCGCGGTGGCGGACTACCTCGGCTTCCGCGCG
>JAOZQC010000509.1 GCA_029932425.1 Planctomycetota bacterium
CGACCTCATGAGCCGCAACGGCACCATCGTGACCGGGGAGAAGGTGGAGGAGAGGCGTCTCGCGGACGGCGACATCCTGAAGATCGGGGACGTGGTGCTCGTGTTCCAGGCGGGGGACGCCCCCGCCCCGGCGCCCGAGGCCCCGGCCGCCGCCTTCCTGGAGGGGGACGACGTCCGGATCGTGAAGAAGATGCGGAAGGGCCGGGAGGCGATCGAGAGAGAGGTGGGCAAGGTCATCATCGGGCAGAAGGAGGTCGTGGAGCAGGTGATCATCGCGCTCTTCTGCCGGGGCCACGGGCTGATCGAGGGGGTCCCGGGCCTGGCGAAGACCCTGCTCGTGCAGACGATCTCCAAGGTGCTCAGGCTGCGCTTCAAGCGCATCCAGTTCACCCCCGACCTCATGCCCTCGGACATCACGGGCACCGAGGTGCTGGAGGAGGCCCCGGACACCCGCGAGCGATACTTCAAGTTCCTGAAGGGGCCGATCTTCACGAACGTCCTCCTCGCCGACGAGATCAACCGCACCCCCCCGAAGACGCAGGCCGCCCTGCTCGAGGCCATGCAGGAGTACCGGGTCACCGCGGGAGGGGAGACCTACCGCCTGGAGCTCCCCTTCTTCGTGCTCGCCACCCAGAACCCCATCGAGCAGGAGGGCACCTATCCCCTCCCCGAGGCCCAGCTCGACCGGTTCATGTTCCACATCAAGATCGACTACCCGAAGGCCGCGGAGGAGGTGGACATCGTCCTCGCCACCACGAAGGAGGACGTGCCGGAGCCGAAGCCGGTCCTGTCCGGAGAGGACATCCTGGCGCTCCAGAAGATCGTCCGGCGGGTGCCGGTGAGCCGCCACGTGGCCACCTACGCCGCGAACCTCGCGCGCGCCACGCGCCCGAAGACGGAGGGCGTGCCGGGCTTCATCGACGAGTGGGTGGCGTGGGGGGCGGGCCCCCGGGCCGCCCAGTACATGGTGCTGGGCGCCAAGGCCCACGCCGTGCTCCGGGGCCGGGTGAACGTCACCTGCGCCGACGTCCGGGCCATGGCCCTCCCCGTCCTCCGCCACCGCATCTTCACGAACTTCAACGCGGACTCCGAGGGGATCGGGGTGGAGGACGTGATCCGGCGCATCCTCCGCACCGTGCCGGAGCCCTCGGAGAAGGACTACCGGTGAAGTACCGCTACCTCGACCCGAAGGCCCTCGCCCGCCTCGCGAACCTCCCGCTCGTGGCCCGCGGCGTGGTGGAGGGGTTCATCGCCGGCCTCCACCGGTCTCCCTTCCACGGCTCCTCCGTGGAGTTCTCCGAGTACCGGAAGTACGTGCCGGGCGACGACCTGAAGCATCTCGACTGGAAGGCCTACGGGAAGACCGAGAAGCTCTACGTGAAGCTCTACGAGGAGGAGACGAACCTGAAGGCCCACGTCCTCCTCGACACCTCCGGGTCCATGGCCTACGAGTCCGGGGGCATGCGGAAGCTCGACTACGCCGCCCACCTCGCGGCGTCGCTCTGCTACCTCATGATCCGGCAGCAGGACACCGCGGGGCTCGTCACCTTCGATCACCGGATCCGCACCGTCGTCCCCCCCGGCGCGGGGGCGCCCCACCTCCGGGAGATCCTCACCGTCCTCGACGGCGTCGAGGCCGGGGAGCGCTCCGGGATCGCCCGGCCCCTCCACGACCTGGCGGAGATGGTGAAGCGGCGCGGGCTCGTGATCGTCATCTCCGACCTCTTCGACGACCCCCAGGAGGTGATGCGCGGGCTCATGCACTTCCGCCACCGGAAGCACGAGGTGATCGTCTTCCACCTCCTCGACCCGGACGAGACGACGTTCCCGTTCCGGGGGCCCACCACCTTCCGGGAGCTGGAGACGGGCCACCGGATGGAGGTGGTGCCGGAGGCGATCCGCGACGAGGTCCTCGCCGCGGTCCGCGAGTACGTGGTCACCCTGAAGCGCGGCTGCGCCGAGGCCCGGATCGAGTACGTGGCCGCGGACACCTCGGTGCCCTACGAGACCCTCCTGGCCTCCTTCCTCACCAAGAGGGCGAGGCTCGGCTGAGATGGGAGTGACGTTCCTCTCCCCCCTGCTCCTGGCGGGGCTTCTCGCCGCCGCCGTACCCGTCGTGCTCCACCTCATCCAGCGCCGCCAGGCGAAGCTTCTCCCCATCGGCACCCTGCGCTTCCTCCGCCAGGTTCCCGCCCGCACGATCCGGAAGCGCCGGCTGGAGGAGTACCTCCTCCTGGCGGCCCGCACCCTGCTGCTCGTCTTCCTGGCGCTGGGGGCGGCGCATCCCGTGCTCACCTCCGCCGCCGCCGCGGGCGGCGCCACCGCGGCGGTGGTGGTGCTCGACGACTCGTGGTCCATGGAGTACCGCGTGGCGGGCGTCACCCGCTTCCAGGAGGGCGTGGAGGCCTCCCTCGCCGTCCTGCGCACCCTCTCCCCGGGAGACCGGGCGGCCTTTCTCCTCGCCTCCGACCCCGGCCCGGGCTCCCTCACGAACGACCTCCACGGCCTCCGGCGCCGGGCCGGGGCGGCCCGGCCCGCCGCCGTGGCGCCCGATCTCCTGGCCGCCTGCCGGAGGGGCCTCTCCCTCCTCCGGGAGGCGAGGGAACCGAACCGGGAGCTGGTGCTGGTCACCGATCTCCAGCGCCGGGCGGTGGAACCGCTGGTGCGCGGCCTGGAGCCGGAGGAGGAGGACCGGGAGATCCGGGTGGTGCTCGTGGACGTGGGCGCGGACGACCCGCGCGACATCGCCGTCACCCGGGTGACCTGCGGGGCGGGGGTGGCGGTGGCCGGAGAGCCGATCCGGGTGTCGGCCACGCTCCGGAACTTCTCCCCGGAGGGGTCGGCCGCCCGCGTCTCCCTCGTCCTGGGAGAGGAGAAGGTGGAGGAGCGCCGGGTGACGCTCAAGGCGGGAGAGACGCTCACCGTCTCCCTCCGCTCCACCGCCGACGTGCC
>JAOZQC010000510.1 GCA_029932425.1 Planctomycetota bacterium
TCCCGGGCGGGGCCGGGAGGCGGCGTGGGAGCCCGGGATCCCGCCCGCCCTCCCGGCGGTGCCCTCGGAGGGGGGACGCTCGGGGGCCCGGCCCGCTGCGCGCCGCTCGTCTCCCCCCTCTCCCGGGGGGGGAGCGCCCGACGCCTGTGGCTTCGGGGGCTCCGGTTCGCTATGCTGCGGGGGAAGACCGTCCGGTTCCCGGGAGGTTCCGATGGGCAAGGGACGCTTCCCCGCATTCCCCGTTCTCCTGGCTTTCTCTCCGCTCCTTCTGGCCTCCGCCTGCGCGGCCACCCCTCCCGAGCGGACGGTGGACGCCGCCGAGGTGGCGGTGGTTCCCGGCGAGGGCCGGACCTGGCTCGTCCGCGGGAAGATGGCCGTGCCCGTGAAGGCGCTCGACCGGACCCGCGTGCTCCGGCTCTTCAAGGTGCTCTACCGGGACGGGGAGGTGCGGGAGAAGGGCCGGGAGGCGGTGCTCGCCATGGACGCCCCGGAGTCGGCCTCCGCTCTGGTGGAGGCCGCCCGCTGGGTGGACGGCCTGGTCCTCACCCGCCGCCGCCCCGGGGCCGGGCCCGGCCTGAGCCCGGCGGGGATCATCGCCGAGACCTGGCGCCGCTACCTCATGGTGGATCCCCCCGCGCCGCCGCCCGACTGGAAGGCTCTCGTCGACGTCCTCGAGCGAGACGCCGTGTGGGAGGGCAGCCCCCACCACGCCGCCATGGGGGCCGTGCTCCTGGCGGGGGTGGTTCGCCTGGGGGAGACCTCCTCCGCGGCGCGGGACCGGGCGATCCCGCTTCTCTCCCGGGCGGTGGCCGAGCACCGCGTCCCTCCCTGGCTCTCCTGGATCGCCTATCGCAAGTGGACGCACCGGGAGTGAAGGCGGCGGCCCGGCGCGGAGCGCGGGGTCTCGCGGGCCCCGGGCGGAAACCCGCTTCCGGAAGCGGGGGCGGATGAGGGGGGGCCTTCCGCGGGGGCGAGGTCCCTCCCCGCTCTCCCCCCGTTCCGGGACGGCTCCTCCGCCTGCGGCGCGGGAAGGAGCCGCGCCCCCCGGCGCTGCCCCGGAGCAGTGAAGAGGCTGCCCCGCTCGGCGCCGCCTCGCGGCCGCTTCTCGGTCTCCTTCCCTTCCACGGCGCCGGCCCGTCGTCCTCGGCGCTGCTTCACCCGGGGACGAAAGCGGGTTAGGATGCTCCGGGTAGACCGGATCGGGGTGGGGCGGACCGGGCCAACCGGGGGAGAGACGCCATGACCCGCCCGCGGGCACTCGTGTTCCTCGTGGTTTCGCTGCTCCTCGTCACCTCTCTCGCCGCCCGGGGCGGCGGGATCGGCCTCGACGACCTGATCGGACTGAAGGAGCTCGGGTTCTCGGAGGCCGAGATCCGCCGGGAGGTGGCGAAACGGGGGATCGGCTTCGAGCTGACGGGGGAGGCCGCCGCCCGGCTCCGGCGGGCGGGTTTCTCCGAGGATCTGATCCGCAGCCTCCGGCCTCCCGCCGCCCGGCCTCCCGCGGGCGGGGTCACCGTGGAGTCGATCCTCCGCATGCTCCGGGAGGAGCGCGGGACCCGGGAGATCCTGGAGGCCTTGCGCGGGGCGGGGGGCCGTTTCTCCGCCTCCCCGGAGGACGTCGCCGCCCTCGAGGCGGCGGGAGCTCCTCCCGCGGTGGTGCTGGCGGTGCGGGGCCGGCGGATCACCGTGGAGGACGTGAAGCGCCTGGCCCCGGCCGGCCTGGAAGCGGCGTCCTGGCGCCTGCTGGTCGATCTCGTGGGTGTGGAGGGGGGGACCTCTCCGTTTCCGACGCCCTCGATCTCTCCCGCCGGGGGGTCCCGAAGGACGTTATCAAGGCCCTGAAGTCCGGCCGCGCACCCGCCGCCCCCGCCTCCGCCCGCCCGCGGAGCCCCGCGAAGACCGCCCTCACGGAGCCCACTCCCCTCCCGGTGCCGGGGACGTACCGCCACCCGGTCCAGCTCTTCGAGCTCCCCTTCCCGGAGGAGTGGAGCCTCCTCCGCTCTCTCGAGGAGGGGGAGGTCGTCTACCACCTCACTCCCGAGAAAGGGCTCCGCGACCCGAGGCGCATGAGGACCGGGATCAGCCTCCTGATCCTGGCCGTGGGCCGGGAATCCACCCTCGCCCGGCGGGATGCGGAGGGGATCCTGCGGCACCTCCTGCCCGCCGTGCTGCGCCTGGAGCCCGGTCTCCGGCAGGTCGGTCCGATCGAGGCGGCGGTCCTGGGAAGCACGAGGCTTCGGGCCGCGCGCGTCCGGCACGAGGGTTCCCTCGCGGGCCGGGAGGGGGAGTTCGTCACCGAATCCTGGGTGGCCCGGGACGGCGGTCTCGTGTTCTTCGCGACCCTCCTGGCTCCCCGGAGCGCGTTCGACGCCCGGGCGGAGGCCCTGCGCGGCGTGCTGGCCGGCTCGCGCTTCGGCCGGCCCCTTCCTCCGCGCCTGGACACCTCCCTCGAGGCGCGGCGGATCGTCGAGGACTACCAGGCGAGCGTGGTGATGATCGAGACCCCCGACGGCACGGGAAGCGGCTTCGTGATCAGCCCCGCCGGGTACGTGCTCACGAACCACCACGTGGTGGAGAGGAAGGCGGGGGGAACCCACGAGACCGTCGTGGTGCGCTGGGACGAATCGCTGCGCCGGCCCTCCCTCCGGGCCCGCGTGGTCGACGCGGTACGGCTCCCGAGCGAGGTGCGATCCATGCTCGGGCTCTCGGGTACGGACCTCGCCCTCCTGAAGCTCCCCGCGGGGCGCTACCGTCCGCTTCCCCTCACCCCCACCGCCGCCGTGCGGCCCGGGGACGGCGTGGTGACCCTGGGCTTTCCCGGGGGACGATCCTTCGGGGGAGTCTCCCTCACCGTCACCACGGGGGTGGTCACCCGCTTCAACCGGGGGCGGGGGGGCCGGGTGGGCTCGATCCTCATCGACGCCACCACCGGGAGGTGATCGAG
>JAOZQC010000511.1:0-2155 GCA_029932425.1 Planctomycetota bacterium
CGGCGCCTCGTGGAGCCGGAGGGGTTCCCTCATGTCGGCGAGGGGCGGCGCCCGGTCCGGGAGATCCGGGGGAAGGAGGGAGGAGCAGGCCCCCAGGCAGGCGAGCAGGGCGGACCCCAGGAGGGTGGAACACGTTCTCATGGCACGGACCTCCTCCGCACGGCGAGGACCGAGAGCAGCAGGCAGGCGGCGAGCCAGGCCAGGGGCACGAGGACCGCTCCCTCCGCGTAGCCCCGCGGCAGGTCGTTGGGCGCCCGGATCCGATCGAGGAGCCCGGCCAGGAGCGAGGTGTCCCCCAGCGGGGAAGGCAGGTACGCCGAGAGCAGCCAGCGCTCGAAGCCCAGCTCCCGGCCCACGGTGCGCGCGAGATCCAGGAAGATCACCCCTCCCGCGGAGAGGGCCAGTGCGGAGACGCCGCGCCGGGTCACGGCCCCCGCGAGGAACCCGAGCATGGCGTAGGCGGCGAGGGGCAGGAACATGAGGGGCACGACCCGCAGCAGCTCGGGCCGGAGGTCGGCGGCCCTCGCCACCACCCACGGTTCGGCGCTACGGGTCTCCATGATCTCCACCACGTCGGTGAAGTCGAAGGCCAGGCCCGCTCCGCCCACGGCCGTTCCCGCCACGAGCGCGTAGCCCGCGAGGGCGGCGGCGAGGACGGCGGCCGCCTTGCCCAGCACCAGAGGCGTGCGGCCCACGGGCCGGAGGAGCAGGTTCCGGAGGGTGCCCCGGGAGAGGTCGCCGGCGAGCGCCTGGCTCGCGAGCCCCGCCAGGACGAGGGCCGCCAGGGGCAGCGCCGCGGCCAGCGCCACCGCCGTCCCCTCGAAGGCCGTCACGAGCGTCCGGCTGAAGAGGTCCCCCCGCCGCACCGCCTCGAGGTCGCCCGCGGATCCCGCCCACTGCCGGGCCACGGAAAGCCCCGCCAGGAGCACGGGAAGCGCCAGCAGGACGTAGGGGCCGGGGTGGGAGAAGGTCTTCGCGAGCTCGGCGGCGGCGGCGCGGAGGAGCGGGCGGGGCGGGGCCCGGCGGCTCCGCGGGGCGACGGGCGCGGGGGCGGGATCGGCCTCCCCGCCGGAGAGGACGGCCTCTCCGCGCGAGACGCGGAGGTAGATCTCCTCCAGGGTCACGGGCCGGGGCCGGAGCTCCGTGATCCGGAGCCCCCCCCGGACGATCCGTTCCGCCACCTCCCCCGGAGCATGGGCCGCGGGATCGAAGAGGAAGCCGCCCCCGGTCGCGGGCGAGAGCGCGACGCCCGCGCGGGCCAGGACCCCGGCTGCCGCCTCGTCGTCGTCCGTCCGGAGCAGGTACCCTCCCCCCGCCCCCTCGAGGAGGGCCCGGGTCTCCGCCTCCAGGAGCAGCCGGCCCTCGCGGAGGATCCCGATCCGGTTGCAGATCCCCGCCACCTCGGGGAGCTGGTGGCTGGAGAGGAGGACGGTGCGGCCCTCCTCCCGCACGAGCCGCACCAGGAGGCGCCGGAGCTCCTCGACCCCCTCCGGGTCGAGACCGTTCAGGGGTTCGTCCAGAAGGATCTGGGAGGGGTCGCCGAGCAGGGCCTGGGCCACGCCGAGGCGCTGCCGCATCCCCTGGGAGTAGCCCCCCACCCGCCTGTCCCCGGAAGAGGACAGCCCCACCACCTCGAGAAGACGATCCGCCTCCCGGGCCGCCTCCCGCCGGGAAAGGCCGGAAAGGCCCGCGAGGAGGACGAGGTTCGCCCGGCCCGTGAGCCAGGGGTAGAAGCCGGGCATCTCGATGAGGCCCCCCTGGCGGGCGCGGGCCTCCCGGGGATGCCTCGCCGCGTCGAAGCCCTCCACCAGGATCCGCCCGGCGTCGGGGCGGATGAGCCCCAGGGCGATCCTGAGGGCCGTGGTCTTCCCGGCCCCGTTGTGCCCCAGGAAGCCGTAACAGTCCCCGGGGCGGACGTGCAGGGACACCCCGCCGAGCGCCTCCTGGCGGCCGTACCTCTTCCGGATGTCGACGAGTCTCAGGCTCACGCGCCGCTCCCCCGGGCCAGCTTAGCGCTTCCCGGCTCTCCCCCCCGAGAAGCAAACGCCGTGCCAACCCCCCGCCGGCGGGGGGCGGGCCCGGAGGTGCGGCCGGGGATCCGGACGCCCTCCCCCAACACCACCCCCCCCCGGTTTCCAGGTGACGCTCGAAGACC
>JAOZQC010000511.1:2165-2934 GCA_029932425.1 Planctomycetota bacterium
ACGCCCCGCTCACTCGATGGGCTGCCCCGTGAACACGTGGTAGTCCAGGTGACGGGAGGCCCGGGCGAGCATCACGTAGCCGGCCAGGAGGGAGAGGAGGGCGGCGGCGGCGTACCCGAACCCGTAGGTGGGGAGGCCGGATCCCACGCTCCAGACGGCGAGGCCGCCGTTCAGGGCCAGGAAGATCGCGGAGGTGACCAGGGCCTGGGTCCGGAGATCGAAGTAGAGCTGCATGAGGATCGTCACCAGGAGCATCACGTGGAAGAAGGCGCCCACGCAGACGGTGCGGAAGATCCGCACGGAGGCGGGCGGCAGGTCGAAGCTGGCCAGGAGGTAGGGGGCGAAGATCAGGATGAGCAGGGAGATGGCGCCCTGGACCCGGAGGAGACGCGTCATCCCCTCCCGCAGGTTCTCGAACATCGCCGTGCGGCGGCGGTCGATCACGTCCAGGGGACGGCCGCCCAGGATCGCCCCGAAGTAGGACCGGTAGCACTCGTAGAACCCCGTCTCCACGCGGACGAGGTTCACGGCCAGGGCCGGGATCACCGTGAGGTAGGCGAGGAAACAGCAGGTGTCGTAGAGGGGATGGAAGAGGATGAGCCGGTGGGGCCCCACTCCGTCGGCGAACCAGAAGACCACCTTGTCCACCCAGATGGCGCTGTTGTAGGCGAGCCCGATGAGCAAGAGCTTCGGGAACGCGCGGACGCTGCCGAGGACCTCGGCGCTGCGCGCGCCGTCGGCGTGCAGCCCCCGGACGATCGCCCGCATC
>JAOZQC010000056.1 GCA_029932425.1 Planctomycetota bacterium
GGATAGTCCCTGCGGTCTGCGGAGGCCCACCCCGCGGCCAGGTGGTCCCAGGGGAGGACCTCGTCGGCGTCGCGCGCGCGGTGGTTCACCCGGTCCGGATCGATCCCCTCCGCGGCGAAGGCCCTCTCCCAGCGGGCCCGGTCGAAGTGCTCGTCCCAGGCGTCGAAGCGCGAGCCCGCCCGGAGGAGACGGAGGAGCACGCGGCCCATCCTCCGGTCGCCCCGGGCCAGGGCCCCCTCCACGAGGGAGCGATGGGGATCGTGGACCTTGAGCTTCAGGTTCCGGCGCCTGCGGAGCGCGGCCCGGAGCCGGGCGGCCTTCTCCCGGAGCTCCGGCCCGGTGGCCATGGGTTCCCACTGGAAGGGGGTGTGCGGCTTGGGGACGAAGTTGGAGACGGTGAGGGTCACGGCTCCGGGGCCGCCGCCCGCCTCCCGCCGGAGCTCGGAGCAGCGACCCGCCATGGCCGCGATCTCCTCCACGTCCCGCTCCGTCTCCGTGGGCAGCCCGATCATGAAGTAGAGCTTCACCGCCCGCCAGCCGAGGCGCCAGGCCTCCGCCACCCCCGCGTAGAGGTCCTCGTTCCGGATGTCCTTGTCGATGACCGTCCGCAGCCGGTCCGTGGCCGTCTCGGGGGCGATGGTGAGGGTGCTCTTCCGGACGCGCTGCACGAGGGAGGGAATGAGCGCCAGGGTCTCGTTCACCCGGAGGGAGGGGACGGAGATCCCCACCCTCCGTTCCCGGAACTCCCGGTCCAGGGCGTGCAGGAGGGGGACGAGGTGCGGGTAGTCGGCGGTGGAGAGGGAGAGGAGGGAGATCTCGTCGTACCCCGTGGCCCGGTAGCTCTTCCGGGCGATCTCCAGGATCCTCTCCACGGAGCGCAGGCGGTTCGGGCGCTTCAGCATCCCCGCCTGGCAGAACCGGCAGCCCTGGGTGCAGCCGCGCATGATCTCGATGGCGATGCGGTCGTGGGTGGTCTTCACGTTCGGCACCGGGGTGGAGGTGGGGAACCAGGCTTCCTCCAGGCTGGGAATCCACGCGGGAAGCACGCGCTCCGGGATCCCCTCCGCGTTCGGCGACACCTCCGCGATCCGCCCGTCCGGATGGTAGCGGACGTCGTAGAACCCGGGGGCGTAGAGGCCGGGTACCGCCCGGACCAGGGCCGCCAGCGTCTCCCTCCGGGAGAGGCGGGCGCGGCGGCACTCCCGGAGCGCGCGGGACAGCGCGGGCACCGCCTCCTCCCCGTCCCCGAGGAGGAACAGATCGAAGAAGTCGGCCAGCGGCTCCGGATGGAAGGCGTTCGTCCCTCCCCCGATCACCAGGGGGTCCCCCGGGCCCCGGTCCCGCGCGAAAAGCGGGATGCCGGCCAGGTCCAGCATGGCGAGCACGTTGGTGAAGGAGAGCTCGTACTGGAGGGAGAACCCCACCACGTCGAACTCCCGGACGGGGGTCTTGGTCTCCAGGGTGAGGAGGGGGAGCCCGGCCTTCCGGAGCTCGGCCTCCATGTCCGGCCAGGGAGCGAAGGCGCGTTCGGCGGCGACACCCGGCATCTCGTTCAGGATCCCGTAGAGGATCCGGGTTCCCAGGTGGCTCATCCCGATGGCGTAGGTGTCGGGGAAGAGGAGCGCCCACCGCTGGTCCGCCTCGCCGGGCTCCTTGACCACCTGTCCCACCTCCCCGCCCAGGTACTGGGCGGGCGTGGTCACGCGGTCCAGCAGGGATCTCAGCGTCTCCAGGTTCGACATCCTCGCCTGCCTCGGTCCACCCCGGCCGCCCGCGGCCGCCTCGCGCGGGGTCCTTCCCGCCGGCCCGCCGCCGGGCTTCCTCCCGGTTGTATCAGGATCGCACGCCGCTCCTGTTGCACTTCCGCTCCGGGGGCGGAGGCGGAGCGGGGGGCGGCGCGCCGCCGAAACCGCAACGTCTTGCGGGGGAGAAGCTTAGACGCGGACTCCGGGAGTCCGGGATCTTGGCATCCGCTTTGCGCGCACTCCCCGGGCGATGGCGAAAGAGAACATGACCGGCCGGAAGGCCGGAAAGGAGAGCTCAGGGATCCTGGGACAGGTGTGACGTCAGAGTACGTGATACCCTTGTTTCCAAGTTGACAAAAGCCCCAATTTTACCCGACTTACCAGGTCCCTGACACGCAAGGGCCCACTTCGGTGGGCCCTTCCGATTCCGGCCCCGGGCCGGCTCGTCCCGCCGGGTCCGCGGGCGCCGGCCCGGGCCGGGCATGCTCGCGGGAGGGAGGGGTTCACTTCCCCTCGGGGAGGGTGCGCCAGCCCCGGCCCAGGGGGCCCCGGAAGTGGAGGACCAGGTCGACCCCGAACACGTTCCGGGTGGACTTCGACTTGAGGGGCAGGGCGAGCCGGATCCGGACCCGGCCGGCGGCGGGGTCGATGCCGGCGCTCCGGAGGACGGAGATCTTCTTCTTGCCGCCCCCCTTCTGCTCGATCTTGCGGGGAATGCCCTTCACCACGAGCGGGGCGGAGGGATCTTCCCGGAGGTCGGGCAGGTAGCCGAGGAACTTCGGTCCCATGAGCCGGGGCTGGAAGATCGCCAGGCGGCCCTTCCGGAGGCCCACGAAGACCCCGTTCTCCTCGCGGATGCTCTTCGGCACCTCCCTCGGGGCCTCGGGCGCCGATTCCTCTCCACCGGGGACCTCGGGCGTCCCGGCATCCGGCTTGCCCTCCCCGGGGGGCTTCCCCCCCTCCTTCCCTCCTCCCGAACCCGCGTCCCCCGGCGCCTCGGGTTTGCCCGCCTCCTTCTCGGCCCCCCCCTCCCCGGGTCCGGGCCCGGCCTTCTCGGCGACCGCCGGCAGGAGGATGTCCAGGGAGAAGTCCGGGTCCCAGGCGAGCCAGGCGAAGATCACCGGCGGCGTCCCCTCCTTCTGGGAAGCGGACACGAGGGACTTCACCGTCAGGTGGGGGACGGCCGAGACGGGGACCACGCCGATGATGCGGGTGCGGCCCCGGACGAACACCTTGCCCGGACCCTCCTCCCCCGGGGGGGCGTACTCGTTCCTCTCGACCCCGAAGGCGTTCCGCCACGTGAACGGGAGGTTCTCCGGGAGGAGACCGCCCGCGCGCACCCGCCGGAGACGGGCCATGAGCACGTCCAGCGCGGGCGTGGGGTACTTGGCGCAGCGGAAGCCCACCGCCCCGAACCGGTTCATGGCGAGGATGGGGCCCCCGGGACCGCTGAGGATCCGGGAGGTGTTCCGGATGAGGATCTCCTTCTTTCCGAAGGGCATGCCCGCGCCCCAGCCGTGCCCCCGGAGCACCCGGCCGTCCGGTACGTCGTACCACCGGTACCGGGAGTCGGAGCGCGGGTACTTCCGCGCGGGGGAGGAGGTCCATTCCGTCAGGTTCCCGAGCATGTGGAAGCAGCCGAACGGGGACTGGGAGGAGGGAAGGGCGTCCACCGGGAGCGGCTGGTCCCGGTAGGCGGGGGCGGGACCCTTGGGTTGCGGGTCGGTGCCCCCCCAGTAGATGAGGTTCCGCTCCTTCTCGCAGTCCCACTCGTTGCCCCAGGGGTAGAGCCAGTCCTTCGGCCCCCGGGCCGCGTGCTCCCACTCCTCCTCCGTGGGGACGTGCCGGCCCGCCCACTCCGCGTACGCGTCCGCGTCGAGCCCGGAGACCCACTCCACGGGGAGGCTCTGGATCTTCTTCCACTCCTCCTCGCTGCCGGTGGAGAGCCAGGCTCTCCAGGTCTTCGGGATCTGCCGGGTGTAGACGGTGAGGGCGAAGTTCTCCGGCAGGCGGAACTGGGCCCACGCCAGGATCCGCTCGTGCACGGGGACCTTGTCCACGCTGTCCACGCCGAACTTCTCGAGGAGCTGCTTGACGCGGACCGCGTTGCTCCGGAAGATCTCCCGCTTCTTCGCCTCGAGCTTCTCCCGGTTCAGCCAGTAGAGGGTGGCCATCTCCCACCACACCGGGTTCTCGCCGTAGACCTCCGCCGCGATGGCGTAGAGGGTGTCCCGCTTCAGGGAGGTGAACCTCGAGGTGCGGCAGCACTGGTCGAGGAAGACGCGGTACTGGGCGTTCGTCTCCTCGTAGCGCTCCATCGCGTAGGGGGGAAGCACCACCGTGTGCTCGGGCGTCTCCGACATGAGCATCTCGATGATCGGCCGGCCCCGGTCGCCGAGGAGCTGGGGAGGGACCGGCTTGTTCCCCCGCCAGAACATCTTCCTGAAGTACTTCCAGTCCACCCCGATCCGGCACTTGCCCCCCGGGATCTCCACCATGCCCGCGAACGGCGAATCGACCCCCAGGAGCTTCGGGGCCTCGTCGGTGGCGGCGGCGGCGCCCGCGAGCGTCGCGCCCGCGAGGAGCAGCGCGGCCAGGGCAAGGCGCGCCCGGGAAAGGAAGGAGGAACGGGTCATGCGGAGGACCTCCAGCGGGGGTGTGACGTCCGAGGTGCTTGTCCATCCGGAAGATAACACGCCCCCGCACCCTGTCAAACCTATGCGGGGCGGGGCGGGGGGCGGGGCCCGGCCCGGGCGCTCCTCCACCCCGCGAAACCCGGGGAGGAGATCGGTCCGGAAGGGGCCGGGCCGGGCGCCGTGCCCCCAGATGTGGGGTTTCTTCGCCCTTTTGGCCCACGATTCTGGGGAACGGGCTTGACCGGGCGACCCGGGATCGCTACACTGCTCGGTGGCGGCTTGTATCCGCTCCGCAGGGCATCGGAGGCCGGCATGGGCAACTTCGAGAAGCTGGGTGTTCTCGTCATCATCATCCTCGTGGCGGTGCTGTTCGTGATCGTGATCTTCGGCGGCGCGCCGCAGGAAGGCCTGTACACGAACGAGGTTCCCGCGCAGCTCTCGGCCGCGGGCCAGGCGGGGGGAACGGCCGCCCCCGCGGCGGAGCCGCCGGCCGCGGAGCGGGAAGGGGAGGAGCCCGCCGGCGAGGATCTTCCCTGGCCGCGCCAGGGGGGATCCGCGGAGGAGGATGCGGGAAGGAGGGGAGAGGAAGCCGCCCCGGAGGAGGGAGGTCCGGAGGAGGAAGCGGCCCCCCCGCCCGCTCCCGAGTTCCTGGAGCACGTGGTGAAGCCCCACGAGAGCTACTGGAAGATCTCGCGTCTCTACTACGGCAGCGTCAGGTATGTGAAGCTCCTGGAGAAGGCCAATCCCGCGGTGGACCCCGACGCCATACCCGTGGGCACGAAGCTCCGCATCCCCCATCCCGACAAGGTCCTGCATCGCGGGGCGGCGGCGGCCGAGGAGCCCGGGACCTCCCCCGCGTCTCCGCCCCTCCGCGGGAACACCTACACGGTGCAGAAGGGCGATACCCTGACTTCCATCGCCCGGAAGACGATGGGACCGGGCGCGAGCTGGAAGAAGCTCTACGCCGCGAACCGCGACCGGATCGGGCCGAATCCGAACGACCTTCCCGCCGGCCTGACCCTCACCATCCCGCAAGACTGAAACCGGTGACAGGCGGCAGATCCTCCCGCTTTCCGATGCACCGGTGACGGAGGGCATCTTCCCGGTTTTCCGAAGCGCCGGCGGCGGTTCCGGTTCTTCCGGGGGCGGGGAACACCGCCCGCCGGCGTTGCACCTCCCCGCGTCCCCGCCCTCCGTCCTCTCCGGGAATCCGGCACCCTTCGGCCGGAATTCGGTTCAACCCGGGCCCGCCGCCGGTCGATAGAATCGCGAACGGCTCCCTCGGGCCGTGGCGGCCGCGCCCCCTGCTCCGGGTCCCCGGTCGCGGCGGTCCCCGGAACACGGGGTTCCTGCTGGAGGAGGTCATGATGGCGCGCACCGCAACCGCGGCGGTCCTGGCTTGCCTGCTTCTCGCCGGCCTGGCGGTCACGGCGTCGGCCCAGGCCGCGCCGCCCCTTCCCCCCAAGCCCGGGGGAACCGCTCCCCCCCGGCTCACTCCCCCCGTGCCCGCCCCCCCGAAGCCCCAGAAGACTCCGCCGCCGGTGGAGAGGCCGGCGCTCTCGGGGGAGAAGGTGGAGATCCTCCTCCGGTCCGGGGTGTTGATCACCGGCGTGGTGCGCGGTCCGCGTTGCGAGGTCATCGTGGGGAACGCCTACCGGCCGGCCAAGGACCGCGAGGCGCCGGGGGCGGGGATCCGGGTCTGGTTCGCCTTCGGGCTGAACGGCTACCTCTTCGTCCCCTACGAGGCGATGAAGGAGATCCGCTTCCCCGGGGAGCTCAGCCCCGAGGAAGGCCGCAAGCTCGCCGAGTCCCTGGCGGAAGGTCAGAAGAAGGCGGAGGAGGACCGGATCAAGGTGGCGGAGCGGCTGAAGGCCATGAAGGAGGCGGCGGCGAAGGCGAAGGCGAAGGAGCGCGAGGGCGCCGGAACCGCGGCGGAGGGCGAAGGGAGCGGGAAGGCCGAGGGGGCGAGGAAGGGCGCGAAGGGGGGCGCGACGGCGGCGGAGGAGCGCATGAAGAAGATCCGGGCGCTCCTCGAGCGGTTCCCGCCGGAGAAGTGGAAGCCCTCGCGGCTGGAGGAGATCAAGCGCCGCGCGGTGATCCTGGACCTCTATCCCACGGAGGAGGAGCGGGCCTTCATGGACCACTACGACCTCTGGCTCCAGGGCTACGAGCTCTGGCGCCGGGAGCACCCCGAGGAGGCGGCGCCGAAGAGCACGAAGCCGGCGTCTCGCTGAGCGCCGCCGGCCGGGGAGCGGAGGAGCCCGGGTGTCCGCGCCGCGGGGAGGGGCGGCGGGGGCGCGTCGGAGGGAGGGGAGCGGGGCGGAAGGAGGACGGCGAGGGGGCGTCCTCTCGCGGGGAGAGGGGAGCCGCGGGGGGAGAGGGGGCGGCGGAGGTTACAAAATGCTCCCGCCTCCGTATGTAACCTAGAATGAGGAGGTGCGCGAGCTCCGGGAGCCCTATGCCGTCCGGCTGGTCCGCGGCGACCTGACGGGGGTCGTCCCCGCCCTCCTCCGCCTCCTCCTGGCGCCTCCCTCCTGGGTCTTCGCGGCCGCGGCGGAGGTCCGGGTGGCCCTCTTCCGCATCGGCGTGTTCACGAGCCACCGCGTTCCCTGTCCCGTGGTGAGCGTGGGCAACCTCACGGTGGGGGGCACGGGAAAGACGCCGCTCGTGGAGTGGGTGGTGCGGGAGATCCGCCTCTTCGGCCTGAACCCCGTGGTCCTCTCCCGCGGCTACCGCGCGGCGCCCGGGGAAACGCCGGACGAGATCCGGACGCTGGCGGAGAACCTCTCCTCCTTCCGCTACGTCGTCGATCCCGACCGGGTCCGCGGCGCGCTCACCGCCATCGAGAGGCACTACGCGGAGGCCCTCGTCCTCGACGACGGCTTCCAGCACCTCCGGCTCGCCCGGCAGCTCGACCTGGTGACGGTGGACGCCACCGCCCCCTTCGGCGGAGGGCACTGCCTGCCCCGGGGGATGCTCCGGGAGCCCGTGCGGGGGCTCCGCCGCGCGCACGCCGTGATCCTCACCCGCACCGACCAGGTCCCCCCGGATCGGCTGGTCCGCATCCGGAACCGCCTGCGCCGGGTGGCGCCCCGCGCCGTGGTGTGCACCTCCGTGCACCGCCCGCGCGGGCTCCACGCCCTGGGGGGGGAGGAGACGGAGGACCTCCGCTGGCTCGAGGGCCGCCGGGTCTACCTCGCGTGCGCCATCGGCAATCCCTGGTCCTTCGAGACGACGGTGCGCCGTCTCGGCGCGGTGGTCGCGGGGTGCGCCCGGCTCCCCGACCACCATCCCTTCGGGGAGGAGGAGACGGAGGCGATCCTCGCGGCCGCCCGCGAGGCCGGGGCGGAGGCCGTGATCACCACCCAGAAGGACGCCGCGCGCTGGAACGGAAAGGCGGCCGGGGGGCCCCCGCTGTACTGGCTGGGCATCGGCCTGGAGATCCTCAGCGGGCGGGAGGAGCTCCGCGGGCTCATCCGCTCCGCCCTCAAAGGAGGCTCGAAGGCGGGATGATCCCCGCCGCCCGCCGGCGAGAACCGTGCGTCCCCGGGAGGGATGCGGGCTAAACTCCGGCTATGGGGCATCGCTCGCGCGCACGGCATCTCGCGGAGTACCTGCTCGTCCGGGCCCTGGTGACGGCGGTCCTCTCCGCGGGGCTGCCCGCCGCGATCCGGATCTCCCGCCTCCTCGCCGACGTCCTCTTCCGCCTCGATGAGAAGCACCGCGAGCGCGCCCTGAAGCACCTCCGCGCCGCCTTCCCGGGGCTCGGGGCGGAGGAGCGCCGGGCCCTGGCCCGGGGATCGTTCCGCTCCTTCGCCCGGACGATCGTGGAGGCCGCCTACCTGCCGCGGGTCCTCCATCGCGCGACCCTCCGGGAGCACGTCCGCGTGGAGGCGGACCCGGAGGCCCGCCGGGCCCTGGCCGGCGGCGGGGGCGCGGTCTTCACCTCCGCCCACATCGGGAACTGGGAGTTCTGCGGGGCGGCCATGGCCCTGGTGGGCTACCCCTTGACCTCCGTGGCGCGACCCCTCGACAACCCCTTCCTGGACCGCTGGGTGGTGCGCCTGCGCGAGCACCTGGGGCAGGAGATCATCTTCAAGGAAGGGGCCAGCCGTGAGATGCTGCGCGTGATCCGCAGGGGCGGGTACCTTGCGGTCCTCGTCGACCAGAGCGCGGGGCGCCACGGCATCCCGGTCCCGTTCTTCGGCCGCCCCGCCAGCACCACCCCCGCCCCGGCGGCCCTGGCCCTCCGGCGGGGCGTTCCGCTGGTGCCGGTGTGGTCGAAACGCCTGCCGGGCGTGGGGCGGTTCCGGGTGAGCATCGAGAGACCGCTCGCGGCGCCCGCGGGGGGAGACCGGGAGGCCGCGGTCCGGGAGCTGACGGCGGCCCTCACGGCCCGCGTCGAGGCCTGGATCCGGGAGGCCCCGGACCAGTGGCTCTGGGCCCACCGGCGCTGGAAGAGGAAGTCGAAGGAAGGGACGCCATGAACGAGACACCCTTCGATTTCGGTCGGGTGCGGACGCGGTCGATCCACGACCGGCCGGCGCTCGTCGACGTGGGCCGCTTCTGCGGGCTGCCCGGGCCGGGCGCCTCCGCGGGGGAGTGGCTCGCCTCCCTGCCCCGCCTCCTGGCGGGCGAGGCGCTGCGGGAGCTGGTGGCCGCGCTCGCCGCCGCCCGCCGCCGGGGCCGGGGCGTCCTGTTCGGCCTGGGCGGCCACGTGGTGAAGACGGGGTGCAGCCCGGTGATCGCGGACCTCATGGAGCGCGGGGTGATCACCGCCCTCGCCATGCCCGGATCCACCGCCATCCACGACTTCGAGATCGCCCTCGCGGGCTCCACCTCGGAAGACGTGGCGGCGGGTCTCGGGGAGGGGTCTTACGGCACCACGGACGAGACGGGCCGGGCCTTCGCGGAGGCCGCGGAGGCCGGGCGCCGGGGGAAGGGGCTCGGCCGGGCGCTCGGGGAGCGGATCCTGGCCGGAGACTGCCCCCACGCGGACGTGAGCCTCCTCGCCTGCGCCGCCCGCCTCGACCTCCCGGCCACCGTCCACGTGGCGATGGGCACGGACACCGTCCACCTGCACCCGGCGGTGGACGGGGCCGCCCTGGGCGAGGCCACCCACCTGGACTTCCGGATCGCCACCTCGGTGGTGGCGGGCCTCGATCACGGCGTCTACGTGAACGTGGGTTCCGCGGTGATCCTGCCGGAGGTCTTCCTGAAGGCGGTGACCGCCGCCCGGAACACCGGCCGTCCCGTGGCGGGCCTCTTCGCCGCCAACCTCGACATGCTCCGGCACTACCGCCCCCGCGTGAACGTGGTGGGCCGGCCCCCGGAGCGGGGCGTGGACCTGGCGGGGCACCACGAGATCATGCTGCCGCTTCTCAGGCTCCTCGTCCTCGAGGAGCTGGAGGCGGGGCGATGAGCCTGGCCGACGTGGTCCGGGGGATCGGCGCTCCCCGCATCCTCGTGGCCGGGGATCTCATTCTCGACCGCTACGTCTTCGGCACCGTGGACCGCGTCTCGCCGGAGGCCCCCATCGGGGTGCTCCGCGTCACGGGAGAGGAGTCGCGCCTGGGCGGGGCGGCCTCCGTGGCCCAGAACCTCGCGGTCCTGGGGGCGGAGACGGCGCTCTTCGGCTACGTGGGCTCCGGGACCTTCGGCGACGAGTTCCTGGCCCTGGCCGCGGCGCGCGGCATCGACACCTCCGGGGTGCGGCGGGTGGCGGGGCGGCCCACCTCGCGGAAGACCCGCCACATCGCCCGGCGGGGAGCCGGGGGGCAGCAGGTTCTCCGGGTGGATCACGAGGAGCGGGGGCCCTACCCCGAGGAGGAGGCGAAGGCCTTCACCTCGGCGCTCACGGCCGCCGTACCCGGCGCCGACCTCCTCGTTCTCTCCGACTACGCCAAGGGGGTCCTTCCCGGTCCCCTCCTCCGGCGGGTCATCGAGAACGCCCGGCAGGCGGGCGTCCCGGTGCTCGTGGATCCCAAGCCTCCCGGCCCCTTCCACCGGTTCCGGGGAGCCACCGCCCTGACCCCGAACCGTCCGGAGGCGGCGAGCCACGTGGGCTTTTCCCTCGACGACCCGGATGCCGTGGAGCGGGCGGCCGCGCGGCTCCGGGGGGAGCTCGAGCTCGAGGCCGCGGTGCTCACCCTCGACCAGGACGGGATCTACCTGAAGGACGGCCCCGGTCCCGGCCGCCTCTTCCCCATCGTCCCCCGCGAGGTGTACGACGTGACGGGCGCGGGCGACATGGTCATCGCGATGCTCGCGGCCGTCCTCGCCTCCGGCGGCGGGTACCCGGACGCGGTGCGGCTCGCGAACGTGGCGGCGGGGCTCGAGGTGGCCCGCCTGGGGGTGGTGCCCCTCTCCCGGGAGGAGATCCTGGAGGCCCTCCACGAGGACGCCCGGGGAAGCGGGAAGCTCGTGTCCATGGCCGAGCTCGAGGAACTCCTGGCCGCGCGCCGCCGCCGGGGGGAGAGGATCGTCTTCACCAACGGCTGCTTCGACCTGCTCCATGCCGGGCACGTCCGGCTCCTGCGGGCGGCCCGGGCGGAGGGCGACGCCCTGGTGGTGGGGCTCAACTCCGACGCCTCCGTCCGCCGGCTGAAGGGGGAGGGACGCCCCCTGGTGCCCCTGGAGGAGCGCGCGGAGACCCTCTCCGCCCTCTCCTGCGTGGACCACGTGGTGGCCTTCGACGAGGACACGCCCCTCGAGGCCGTGAAGGCCGTCCGCCCGGACGTGCTCGTGAAGGGGGAGGACTGGCGGGAGAAGGGCGTGGTGGGGCGCGAGATCGTGGAGGCCGCGGGCGGCCGGGTGGTGCTGGTCCCCGAAAAGCCGGTGACCGTCCAGGGCCGGGAGCA
>JAOZQC010000512.1 GCA_029932425.1 Planctomycetota bacterium
GACCCTCCGCCGGGTCGTCTATCCGCTCTCCGTCCGCCTCTCGGACGACGACCTGGCCCTCGCCGCGGAGGCCCGGCTCCCGGAGCTCGGGGACCGCCTCATCTCCGCCCTCCAGTTCCGCCGGCAGCTCGACGATCCGGAGAACGCGGAGTCCCGGCCGATGATGCGCGCGGTCATCGAGGAGGCCGCCCGGCTGGAACACGCCCTCGAGGTCCGCCGCCTCGTGGACACGCGGACCGTGCGGCGGCACGGGCTCGCCGCCGCGGCCCCGGTGCTCCTCCTCCTGCTCCTCCCCCTCCTCGCCCCCGGGGCGGCGCGGACCTGGCTCCACCGGAACCTCCTGCTCGAGGACGTGCCCTGGCCCCGCCGCACCACGCTCGTGGTGCTCGGCTTCGAGGAGAGCCGGGAGAAGGTGGTCACGCGGGGGGAGACGGTCCGGATCTCGGTCCGGGCCCGGGGGAAGGTGCCCGACGAGGTGGAGATCTGGTACGAGCGGCTCGAGGACGGGGGCGACCGGGCCCACCGGCGGATGTACGAGGAGGAGGGAAAGCGGGGCGTGTTCCGCTTCGAGTTCCGCTCGGTGGCGGCTTCCTTCCGGTTCTGGGTGGAGGGCGGCGACGACACGGACGGCCGGCCCGTCTATACCGTGCGCGCCCTCGTCCCCCCTCTCATCGAGCGGATCGAGGCGCACTGCGAGTTCCCCGCCTACACGCGGCTCGGGCCCGCGGTGTACCGGGAGGGGGACCTGGACCTGCCCGCGGGCACGAAGGTGGACCTCCGGTTCACGCTCAACATGCCGGTGCGGACGGCCGCCTTCGTCGTGGAAGGGGCTCCTCCCCGGGCCATGCGGCTCGGTCCGGACCGGAAGACGGCCGCCGTTTCCCTCACCGCGGACCGCACCTTCGACTACTCGCTGGACCTCCTGGGCGACGAGGGCCAGCGGAACCTGCCGGGCACCACCTCGTTCCGGATCCGGGCGGTGCCGGACCAGCGGCCCTCCGCGCGCCTCCTCTCCCCCGAGTCCCGGCAGTGGTTCACGCCCCGGGGGCTCGTGCCCTTCAAGATCCTGGCCACGGACAACTACGGCGTGACCCGCGCGAGCCTCCTCCTGAAGAGACGCGGGGACCGGGAGTTCACCGTCCGGCCCTTCCGTCCCGGGGAGATCCACCGGGGGGAGGACGGCCGGGAGGTGGTGGGATACGCCGCCCTCGAGGTGGCGGACCTGTCCCCGAACCCCGAGGAGCCGCTGCGGGTGGGCGAGGACCTCGTGTACGCCGCGGAGGCGGAGGACAACCACGGGAACCGGGACCGCACGGACGAGTCGCGCATCCAGATCGTCACCGAGGAGACGCTGGAACGCGCCCTGGCCCAGCGCCAGGTGGGGCTCCGGGAGGACGCCATGGACACGCGGCGGGAGAGGCAGGATCCCGCCCACCGCCGGGTGCTCGATCTCCTCGACTACCTGGAGAAGGAGGGGGCCTTCGAGGTCCGGGACCGCGAGGCCCTCCGGGACGTCCAGATCCTCCAGGGCCAGGTGACGCGGGAGATGGACCGGCTCTTCGGCAAGGTGAGGTGGGTCTTCAACGCCTACGTGTACAACCGCCTGGCCGCCCCCGGGGCCACCGAGCAGATCCTCCTCCTCTTCGACGACTTCCTGAGGCGCGACCACCGCGACCTGAGCACGGTGTTCAAGCGGGACCTCTACCGGCGGATCATCTCCGCGTACCGGGAGGACCGGATCCACGACCAGCAGATCCTCTCGATCCTCATCGAGATCATGGAGATCACCTTGAAGATCTCCGAGAAGACCTCTCCCGAAGCCCACCGGCTCCTCGCGGGACTGGCCCGGGGGGAACCGGAGCAGGGGGAGCTCGCGGACCTCGCGAAGGTCCGGGACCTCCAGGTGGACATCCTCGCCGACTTCCGCGTGCTCGACCGGAAGATGGGCGAGTGGGAGCAGTACTCCGACCTCGTGGACATGGTTCGGGAGCTGAAGGAACTCCAGGGCGGCGTCCGGACCGGTGCCGAGAAGATCCTCAAGGAGAAGTGACCATGATCCGCCGACTCCTGCCCGCGATCGCCTTCGTCCTCCTCCTGGCACCGCGCCCGGTCCCCGCGCAGAACGCGGAAGAGCCTTCCCAGAACCGCGAGATCCGGGGCCTCGTGCGGGACCAGGAACACGCGTACGCGGAGCTCCAGGAGCTCGAGCGGAAGATGCGCGCCCTGGCCGGGAAGCTGCGCCAGGCGGGCTTCGCGGAGAAGGCGGACAACCTGGATCGCGCGCGGGAGAAGATGTACGAGCGCGACCTGAAGAACACGATGAAGGAGATCATCGGCTTCCTCCAGGAGGAGCGCCTCCACGACGCCATGCGCCAGGCCCGGGAGGTGGAAGGCACCCTCGACACCCTCATCGCCATCCTGGAGAACCGCCGGGACGAGGAGCGCATCCGCAAGGAGCTGGAGAAGCTCGAGGCCGCCAAGGCCGCCGTGCAAGCCCTCCGGAAGGAGCAGGAAGGCCTCCGGGCGAGAACCCGGGCGGCGCGGACGAGCGACACCTCCCCGGAGTCCGTGCGCCGGGCCCGGCAGGCGGTGGAGGCCCTGATCCGCGAGCAGGAGGCGGTGGAGAACCAGACCCGCGACCTCCTGGACCGGGCGGCCGACCTGGACCGGGAGCTCGCGCGCGTCGGCGGGCTCCTGCGGGAACAGCAGGAGCTCCTCGCGGGGATGAGGGCCCTCCCCCCCCCGGGAGAGGCGGGGGCGCGGAAGGAGGAGACGGCCGCCCGGATGGACGACATCGCCGGGAAGCAGGAGAAGCTGGCCGCGAGGACGAAGGCCGAGGGGAAGACCGCGGTCCGCATCTCCCCCCCCGCGGCCGGGAGCCTCGCCGAGGCCGCGGCCCGCATGGAGGACGCCGCC
>JAOZQC010000513.1 GCA_029932425.1 Planctomycetota bacterium
AGCGCGCCGGCGGCCGCGGCCGCGGCCGCGAAGCTCATCCCCGCAGCCGCGCCCCGGAGCCGGACCCGGGCCAGCCGGCGGCGCACCCACCGGGCTCGGGCCCGCGCCACGAGACGCGCCACCCGGCGCTCGGGGTCGTCGCTACTTGCCGCGCCGGGTGCCATCCTCCTCCGGGAACTCCCGCGCGGGGAGCGGATCGCGGGAGAAGACCAGGGTCACCTTGGTGCCCACGGCGGGGATCCGGGGGGTGTAGCAGGTGTAGTAGACGTCATCCGCCGCCTCCTTGGTGATGTTGTCGATGATCGTGTTCGGCCAGGAGTAGGTCACCGCCACGTCGCCGGTGGCGTCCGCCAGGTAGATCGTCTCCCCGGAGGCGGGATCCCGCTCGAACCGGGAGCCCACGTAGACCCAGGGGTCCCGCTGCATGGCCCTCTTGGTCTGGATGTCGTAGACGAGGTCCTCGGCCCGGACGCGCACCCGGTTCCCCTCGGCGTCCTTCCACTCCACGTAGATCCGGATCTTCTCGCCCTCCGGGGGGAGCACCTTCCCGTCCCGGGAGTAGCGGACCGGCGTGCCCCTCTCGTAGCCCAGGGCGAGAAGACAGGCGTTGATCGTGGCCGCCAGTCGATCGGGGAGCTTCTTGCCGTCCCGAGGGTAGCTGCCGGTCACGGCCACCACGGCCTCGTGCTCCCGCCCCCCGGAAACCACCGCGAAGCACTCCAGCGGCGCCCGGTTCTGGACGATGACGCCGGCCACCTCCACCCGGTCCGGGTCCGCGAGCAACCGGACCCCCTTCTCCGCCGCCGCCTTCACCAGGGCCTCCCGGGTCTCCGGGTTCATCAGCGCCCGGTACTTCTCGGGGATGGGAGGCTCCGGGGCCTCGGACCCCGCCTGGAGGACCTGCAAGGTGTCCCAGGTGGTCCGCTTGATCCAGTCCACGTCCACGCTGAGGAACTGCAGGGCGGTGAGGATGTCGTCCACCTTCTCTTCCGCCGCCGAGAGCCGTCCGGGAACCGTGGCGAGCAGGCGGTCCATCTTCCTCTCCAGCGACGCGATCCGCCCGGCGGCGGCCGGGTCCGCCGGCGCCGGGGTCCGGTCCGCTCCCCCGGCGAGCTCCCGTCGCACGGCGGAGAGTTCCCGGCCGAGGAAGTAGCCGATCCCCAGCACGGCCAGGATGACCAGCACCTGCATCGAGAGGAGAAGCTTCGTCATGGCGGGGCGGCCTCCACGCTCAACGGGACGAAACGGAACCCCGCGGGGCGGGGTTCACGACGGGCTCCGATTGTACAGGAGATGCACGGGCCGGGAGGTCAGATCCGCCTCAGGCGCTCCCGGAGCGCCGGGTGGGAGAAGCGGCGTCTCTTCCTCCCCGAGCTGGGCAGCAGGCTCCACCCGTACATCTTCACCAGCGCCGACCGGAGGGCGCCGGGGGTCCCGTGGCGCTCCGCGAAGGCGTCGGCCCGGCGCTCCGCGCCGCGCGCGGCCAGATCCACGATGCCCTTGCCCAGCAAGAGGAGCAGGACGAGGGCGGCCAGGGACAGGACGACGGCGGCGGGGGGAAGGCGCTCGGCGAGCAGCGCCCGGACCGCCCACAAGACCGCCGGCAGCCCCAGGAAGGAGAGGTTCAGGAGGAGGTTCGTGAACCGCTGGGTGAGGTGGCCCACCTCGTGGAGGACCACCGCCCGGAGCTCGTCCCGCTCGAGCCCCTCCCGGAGCCCCTCGGCCACGTACACCGTCCCCGAGGAGGTGGCGGCCAGGGCGTTGACGGCCTGCCCCCTCTCCGTGCGCACGAGCCGGAGACCGCGCAGCCGGACGCCGAGCCCGGCCGCCAGCGCCCGGATCTCCTCGGAGAGCGGCCGGTCCGGGAAGGGGCGGATCTCCACGAGCCAGGCGAGCACCGCCCGCCGGACACAGAAGCCCACGAGGAGCGCGAGCGCGAAGTGGAGCGCGATCCCCGCCGCGAGATCCCACCCGCCGGAGAAGGCGGCGGGCGCCGTGACCGCCGCGGAGAAGAGAGGGATGCGCTGGCCGTACCGGAGAAAGGACACGAAGAGGTTGAAGCGGTGGAACCGGCTCAGGGGGACTTCGAGGCCCCGCGCCACGAGTTCCAGCCAGCTCGAACCCGCCACGATGGCCCACACCCAGAAGAAGGGCAGGATGAAGGCCACGGCGGTGAAGAGGAAGGTGCCGAGAGCGGGGCGCAGGCGCAGGAGGGCCGCCACCGCGGCGAGGGCCGCGATCCCCTGGATGAGATCGGTTCTCCTGAGGGCCCGGAGGAGGATCCGGTCCGCCTTGTCCTCGGCGTGACGCACGCGGGCGCCGAGCCACCAGCCCGCGATCGTGTACAGGGCCGGAAAGAAGACCGCGAGCGCCGCGAGGCCGAGCAGCAGGAGCTTCACGGGCGCCTCCGGGCCCCGGACCTCTCCGGTGCGAGGCGGTCCCGATCCCCGGTGCGCCGCCGCCTGTGCCGCCTTCTCACCCGGTCCTCCCGCGGTCCGCGGACCGGCGCGGGAGACGCCGGGGGCTTCCCCGGATCATCCCCCCGCGACCACCTCCTCGGACTGCTCCGGCGCTTCCTCCCCCGCGTCCACTTGGGTCTTCTTCTTCTCGGGTTCCGGGGGGGTCCATTCCACGTCCGGAGGGGGCTCGGCGGTGGCGTCGAACCAGAGGTTGCCGTCCTGCACGCGCGCGGTGACGTGGGGCCGCTCCGTGAATGCCCCCTTCAGGAGCTCCTCGGCGAGCGGGTCCTCGATCATCCTCTCCAGGGCGCGGCGCAGGGGCCGGGCGCCGAGCTCGAGATCGGTGCCGTCCTTGATGATCTTCTCCTTCGCCTCGTCGGTGAGGTGGAGGATGATCCCCCGCTCCTCGAGCCGCTTCCGCACGTCCACCAGCTCGATGTCGATGATGTCCTTCAC
>JAOZQC010000514.1 GCA_029932425.1 Planctomycetota bacterium
CCGCGGCTCGGAGGTCCCGCCGCTCGGAGCGGTGGTGCTCCTGGCGGGCTCCGTTCGGGTCTCCCCTCTCACGGAGGCGATCGGCCGATCGCTTCTCGACCTGCCCGTCGATCACCGGACCTCGGTCCTCGAGCACTGGTGCGAGGCGCTCTCCTCTCTCCTCTCCGGATCGGGAGGGCCCGTCCCGGTGGTCCGGGTCCTCGTGGACCGGAGCAGCCCCCTGCCCGAGAGGGGGGGCGAGGTGGGAGGGGTCCCGGTCTCCATCCAGCGCGATCCCTTCGCGTACCGCGGAACGGCCGGGGTCCTGGCGGACGTCTGCACCGACTGCGATCACGAAGACCGCATCCTGGTGGGCAACGCCACCCAGTTGCCCCGTCCCGGGTTTCCGGTGGCGGTGCGGGCCCTGGCGGACGCGGGGGCCGACGTGAGCGTGCTCTGCCCCGGGGACGGGGTGCCCTGCGGTCTCTTCCTCCTCCGGGCGGGGGTGCTCGCCGCCGTCCCGAGGGTGGGTTTCGTGGACCTGAAGGAGCAGGCCCTGCCCGGGATCGCGGAGACGCACGACGTCCGCGTCGTCTCCCGGGACCGGCCCCTCTTCCCGCCCATCCGGACGCGCGAGGGCTACATCGCCACCCTGCAGAGGCTCCATCGGATCCGGAGGGGAGCCGGGGAGCGGGAGGACGACCCGTTCTCGGAGGACTGGGAAGCGGTGTTCTCCATCGTCGAGGAGGGGGCGGACGTGGACCCGGACGGCCTGATCCACGACTCCGTGGTCCTGGCCGGGGGCCGGGTGGAGAGGGGCGCCGTCCTCGTCCGTTCCGTGGTGGGGCCGGGCGGCGTGGTGGGGAGGAACCGCCAGGTGCTCGCGCAGATCGTGGGGCCGGGCGGGGAGTCCGTGTCGAAGCGGCGGGGGAGGAGGGGTTGATGCCGGCCTGGAGCTTGCCCCGGAACTGGACGCGGCAGGGATGGACGGCGGGACGGCTCCTGGCCGGGTTGATCCTGATGGTGCTGGCCGTCCTCGCCACCGCGGACGCGTGGTCCGATCTCGTGACCATCGGCCTCCGGGACGAGGAGGCGAGCCACATCATCCTCGTGCCCATCGTGGCCGCCTGGCTCGTGTGGGTGCGGCGGGAACGGCTCCGCCATTGCCCGTCCCGCGGGCACCTGTTCGGTCCCTTCGTGTGCGCGGTGGGCTGGTTCCTCTACTCCTTCGGGGACCTGCATCTCATTCAGGCCTTCTGGCACGCGGGGGCCGTCATCGTGGTCATGGGGTGCTTCCTGTCCGTGGCGGGCACCGAGGTGTTCTTTCGGTTCTTCCCCGCGTTCGCGGTGCTGGCCTTCCTCGTGCCCGTGCCCGGGATGATCCGGCAGGAGGTGGCCATCCCTCTCCAGACGGCCACCGCGGACGTGACCCAGAAGGTGATGGAGGTCATCGGGATCGCCGTGGAGCGCACCGGGAGCGCCCTGGTGATCAACGGGAAGAAGATCCTCATCGCGGAAGCCTGCAACGGCTTGCGCATGGTGACCGCCCTCTTCCTGGTGTCCATCGCCTTCGCCTACGGAACTCCGCTCCGCTGGTACGCCCGGTTCCTCATCGTGGCGCTGAGTCCCGTCTCCGCCATCCTCTGCAACGTGATCCGCCTGGTGCCCACGGTGTGGCTCTACGGGAACTACCCGGATCACGTGGCGAAGACGTTCCACGATCTGAGCGGCTGGATCATGCTGCCCGTCTCCTTCCTCATCCTCATGGGCGTGATCCGGGCGCTGCGCTGGGCCCTGGTCCCCGTCCATCGATACACCCTGGCCTATGGAGCCTAGAACCGCCATGTCCAAGGAGACCCGGGTCGATCGCGGCCGGCGCCGGATCGGGGAGTGGCTCGGCCCCCTCCTCTGCCTCCTGCTCCTCGGCGGTCTCACCGCCGACCGGCGGCTCTACCACATGCCCGTGGGGGATCCGGGACCCTACCATGCGCGGATCCGGGCGGCGGTCCAGGCCATCCCCGCGAACCTCGACGGCTGGGAAGGGATCGACGAGACGGTTCCTCCCTCGGCGGTGGAGCTCCTGCGCCCCAACGTGATCCTCGGCCGCCGCTACGTGAACCCGAGGACGGGACAGTGGGCGAAGCTCATGATCGTCCACTGCCGGGACGCGAGGGACATGGGAGGCCACTACCCGCCGGTCTGCTATCCGTCCAACGGCTGGACCCCCGATCCCGGAGGGACGAGGGAAAGGACCTGGACGATCGGCGGCCTCCGGATCCCGGGAATGGAGTACGCGTTCCACACCGGGGGCTTCCCCCGGACGTCGAGCATCATCGTCTACAACTTCATCCTCCGGCCCGACGGCCTGATCGAGAGGGACATCAGAGGGCTCGTGGAGGCCGCCTACGATCCGCGCAAGAAGCTCTTCGGGGCGGGGCAGGTCCAGGTCCTGTTCGAAGCTTCCACCCCGGAGGCGTCGCGGGAGAAGATCTTCGAGATCCTCATCCGCGGCTGCCTGCCGGCCATCCGGGAGATCCTCTCGGGAGTCACCCAATGAACCACCCGATCCAGCGAACCGTCTCTCCGCAGCTTCCGGTCCCCACGGGGCAGGTGTCGCCCGCGCCCGGGGAGCCCGGAGCCGGACCCAACCTGCTCCTCCGCCTGCACCGGTTGCTCAAGGGCCGGTACCCGTGGGCGGTGGCCCTGGCCGTTCTCGGCCTGGCGGGGGGCATCTACTGGGGCTACACGGGCACCGTTCCCCTGTACCGCTCCCAGGGGATGCTCTACGTGGAGCCCACGCTGCCCAGCCCCGCCGACCCCGAGGGCCGGAACGTCCCGCCCATGCTGAACGCCTTCATCGACGCCCAGGTCGCGTACATGCAGGACCCGCGCGTTCTCCGGAAGGCGATGGAGAAGAGCGACTGGAAGGCGCTGG
>JAOZQC010000057.1 GCA_029932425.1 Planctomycetota bacterium
ATTCAGCTCGTCCGCCACGCGGGCCACCGCGGCGTCGATGCCGCGCTTCAGGGCCATGGCGTCCCGGCCGGCCACGATCGCCTTCTGGCCCTCGAGGAAGATGGCCTCCGCGAGGATGGTGGCGGTGGTGGTCCCGTCGCCCGCCACGTCCGACGTCTTCGACGCGACCTCCCGCACGAGCCGGGCGGCCATGTTCTGGTACTTGTTCCTGAACTCGATCTCCTCGGCGACGGTGACGCCGTCCTTGGTGATCGTGGGAGCCCCCCAGCCCTTGTCGAGGACCGCGTTCTTTCCCTTCGGGCCCAGGGTCGACTTCACGGCGCGAGCCAGCTCCGTCACGCCGATCCGCATGTGCTCCCGGGCCTCCTGGTCAAAGGCCAGTTGCTTCGCCATAGCGGGAAACCCTCCGGATCCAGTGCTCAGAGTCGATGCTTCCCCGGGGAACGCCCTGCACGCCCGAGGGACGGGGAAGCCGGGGCAAATCCCGTACCGATACCCCCCCTCCCCCGCTCCCCCCTTCCCCGGTGACAGATTGGCAGCCGGCGGCCCCCCGCGGGGGACATCCTGGCATACCGGGGCCGAACGGCGCGGCGCCCGGCCCCGAGCTTCCCCGGGGAGGGAATGTCCCCCGGCGGCGCCTTCCGGCGGTATCCTTTCGGAGAGCCCGGGAATACCGCCGAGGTGGCTTCCATGAAGACCGTCTTCCTCCGCCTCCTGCCCCTCCACCTCATCGGCGCCGGCACCGCGAACCCGGGGAAGGCCCGGATCGACCTCCTCGACGGCCGGATCCTCCGGGGGGTGGCGCTCGCCGCGGTGACGGACGACGAGGTGAGGTTCCTGGGCCGCGACGGGAAGGTGGTCCGGGCGAGGACGGAGGATCTCGTCAGCATCACCTTCGCGGTGAGGGAGCGGCCCGCCCCCGCCCCCGGTCCCGCCGACGTGGAGGTGCTCCTCGCGGGCGGCGACGTCGTCCGGGGCACGCTCGTCTCCGGGAAGGACGAGGAGGTCTCCCTCCGCTCCCCCCTTCTCGGGATGCTGGTCTACCCGGTGGACGAGGTGCGCGAGATCCGCTTCCTCGAACCGTGGTTGGCGGCCTCGGAGAAGCCCGCGTACAGCGAGGAGGAGAGGAAGAGCGACGTCCTCGTCTACCGCAACCTCGACCGCCTGCTGGGGACCTTCGACCGGATCGCCCCGGATGCGGTGGTGGTGGACGGCGCCATCGGCGCGAACTACCCCGTCTCCTTCGAGAAGCTCCTGGCCGTCCGCATCGCCGACGCGCCCTCCCCCCCCGTTCCGAAGGGGCGCCGGGCGGTCCTCCTCCTCACCGACGGGAGCCGCGTCACCGCCCGGCGGTTCACCTTCGACGGGAAGACGGTCCGGGCCCTCAGCGTGCGGGACAAGGAGCTCCGGATCGCCCCCGCGAACCTCCGCGCCGTCTTCCAGCAGGGAGGCCGTTTCGTCTACCTCTCCGACCTGGAGCCCGCCGCCCGGAAGATCGTGCCCTGGATCGGGAAGGTCTACGCCTGGGACCGTCCCCGCGTCGACCGGTCCCTGGTGGACGGTCCCCTCCGCGCCGGGGGGGACGTGTACCAGAAAGGCCTCGGCGTGATCTCCGGCACCTCCCTCACCTGGAAGCTCGACGGCGCCTACCGCCGGTTCACGAGCCGCATCGCCCTCGACGACGCGGGGGGGGACGAGGGAGACGTGATCTTCGAGGTGCTGGTGGACGGGGAGACGAGGTACCGGAGCGAGGTCCAGCGACGCCTGCCCCCGGGCAGCGTCCCTCCCCGCATCCCGTGGATCGATCTCGCCGGGGCGAAGACCCTGACCCTGCGGGTGACCTGGGCCGACGACTTCGTCCGGGACTTCGCGGACTGGATCGAGCCGATGCTCGTGAAGTGAGGGGAGGCCGCCCTGGAATGGCAGCGTCCCGAGATCCTGCTCCTTCTCCTTCCCGCCGCGGCGGCGGTGTTCCTCTCCGCCCGCGCGCCCGATCGCCGGCTCCGGGCGCTGCTCTCCGCGGGAACCCGGACGGCGATCCTCGCCCTCCTCCTCCTGGCCGCGGCCGGCCCTTACCGTCCCTACCGGATCGCCGCGGACCGCCCCAACGTCCTCCTCGCCGACCGCTCCGGCTCGATCTCCCCGGCGGGGCGCCGGGAGGAGGAGGGAATCCTCGCCTCCCTGGCGGCGGACGGGGAGGCCCGGGAGGTGCCGTTCGGGGATGAGCGCCGCTCCGATCCCCGCCGGGAGATCCTCCGCCTGGCCGCCGCGGACGCCGCCCGGGTGATCCTGGCCACCGACGGCCTTCTCGAGGGCGAGGTCGCCCCTCTCCTCGCCGGCCTGGTCCGGGCGGGCCGCGCCGTGGGAGTGATCCCCCTCCGCGCGGAGGCGGAAGAGGCCCGCCCCCCGGAGCCGTCCGTCCCCCGGATCGAGGTCCCGCGGCCCCTCCGTCACGACCTTCCCGTCACGGTGAAGGTGCGCGCCCCGGGGGCGGCCCGGGTGGTGCTCCTCCTGGACGGGAAGGAGATCGGCCGGGCCCCGGTGGAGGAGGGCCGGGGCCCCGCCGTGTTCCCGGACCTGGTGCTGCCGCCCGGCTCCCACCGGCTCGCGGCGGTGGCGGCGGCCGCCTCCGCGGCCCGGGCCTCCGTCGAGCGGATCCGGGTGGAGGGCCCCCTCCCCGTCCTCGTGGTGGGGGCGTCCCCCGGCACCCCCGTCCCCGCCCTGCTCCGGGCCCGGGGCCTCGCGGTGGAGACCGCCGCCTCCTGGACTCTCCCCCGGGAGGCGTGGGAGAGGGCGCGGGTCATCGTCTCGCTCCCCGCGGCCCCCCTCCCCCCCGGCGGGGAAGCGCTCGTCCCCTGGGTCACGGGCGGAGGGGGTCTCCTCGTCCTCTCCGGGCGGGCCCCCGCTCTCTCCCGGTACCGGGGCCGGGCGGCGGCGGACCTCCTCCCCGGCGCGCCCCTCGAGGCGGAGCCCGAGCCCGCCCGGCCCCCCGAGAAGCCGCCGCCTCCCACTCCCGGGAAGCTCCCGGAAGGCGCGAGCCCCGCCAAGGTCGAGAAGGAGGCGGCCACCCTGACGCTCCTCCTCGTCCTCGACCGGTCCGGGTCCATGCACGGCTCGAAGATCCGCATGGCGCGGGCCGCGTGCCTGGCCGCCGCCGAGACCCTCGCCCCCTCCGACCGCCTGGGCGTCCTGGCGTTCAACGAGGGTTTCGAGTGGATCCAGAAGCCCGCCCCCGCGGGCGACCTCGACCGCCTCGCCCGGAACCTCCGACGTCTCGAGGCGCGGGGCGGGACCGAGATCTACCCGGCCCTGAAGGAGGCGGCGCGGGCCATGGACGAGGAGAAGACCGCCGTCCGCCACGTGATCCTCGTCTCCGACGGGCAGGACCTCATCGCCGGCTTCCACCGGCTCGTCACCGGCATGCGGGACCGGAAGATCACCGTCTCCACGGTGGGGGTGGGGACGGACTTCGACGCGGAGTTCCTGGGAAGCCTGGCGGGCTGGGGAGCGGGGCGGTTCTGGCCGGCCCTGGACCCCCGGGAGCTGCCCCGGGTGGTGACCCTCGACACCCGGCGGGTGATCCGCACCGCGAAGCCCCCCGCCCGGCCGTCCCCCGACGTGACCGCGGGCCGGGAGAGGGAGAAGCCGAGGCCACCCGCTCCTCCCCCGGCGCCGCCGGCCGCGGTCCGCCTCGCCGCCCCCCTCCCCTTCCTGGGGGGGCTCGCGTTCCCCCCCCTGCCCGGGGTGGAGAGGACGGCGCCCCGCTTCCCGGCCCGGGTGGCGCTCGTGACGGAGGAGGGGACGCCCGTCCTGCTCTTCTGGAGGTATGGGTCCGGCCGGGTGGCCCTCTTCGCGGCGGATCCGGGCGACTGGGCGGCGTGGCCGGACCTGGGCCGCTTCCTGGTCCAGGTCTCCCGGTTCCTCGCCGGGGGGACGGCGGGGCCGGGCGCCGCGGGGCCGCGCCTCGCGATCCGGGGGGACCGGGTCGAGGTGACGCTGGAGGAGGGAGCGCGCGAGCCTTTGGAGGCCCGGGTGGAGGCGGGCGGCGCCCGCACCCCCCTCCCCCTCGCGCGCACCGGCCCCCGCACCTTCTCGGGACGGCTGCCCCCGGCCCCTCCGGGCACGCTCCAGGTCGTCACGGTGCGCGACGGGCGGGGCGGGGAGAGCGCCGCCGCCCGGATCGCGCCCCGGCCGGCGGAGGAAACCGCGCGCGGGCTCGACGGGGACCGCCTCCGGGCCCTGGCCCGGGCCGCGGGCGTCGAGCCGGGCCGGATCCCCCCGCCCCCCCCGCCGGAGCGCCGCCCGGGCCGGCATCCCGCGCACCTCCCCTTCCTCCTCGCCGCCCTCGTGCTCATCCCGGTGGACACGGCGATCCGGCGGGTGAGGGTGTGAGCCCGGAGACGCCGCCACCGTTCGCCGGTTCGGAACGGGTTCCCCCCGGGGCCCGCGGGAGAGGGCGAAAAAAACGCGAAGGGCAAGAGGGAGACATCGGGTGCGCGGCTCTTCCGTGTCCGCCTTCCCTCTAGCGTCGAAGGGCTCTTCGAGGCTTTGAAAGCCGAGGACGACGGCAGTGGCGGGTGCCTGCAACAATGGTGGTGCACATCCGGGCGGAGGATTCGGGCCGCACTCCTGGCGGCGGGGTGGTCACATGACCTGGTGGAGGAGGCCCTGCAGCACCTCGTCACCGCCGCGTTCTTTACCTCTCGCAAAAGCCGCTTTCCCGCGAAGGAGCGCGCCTGGATGAAAGCCGTCCTGGAGAACTACCGGGTCGACGAATGGCGCCGGGGCCGCCGTCTCGTACCGCTCGCGGACCGCGAGCCCTCCGTAAACCGCGATCCGGCCGAACGGCTGATCCAGGCGGAGTCCGTCGACAAGATTCTCCGGAGGGTCCGGGGGTTCGCCTCGGCCCTGGCGTGTATCAACTGACGCAAACCCACCCCGAGCCCCCGCCGGACCATGGTGGTAGGATCCTGATCGGTGAGGATCCCGGGTCCGCGTGGTGGTGGGGCAACAACTGGGAGTACGGCGACATGTGGTGGGACGACGTGAAGAACGCCTACGAGCTTCCCAGCGGGGACTATCTGTTCCTCTATCCGGACGGGACGTGGATACGCACGGATTCGCAGGGGCACCTGCGGGCCAAGGGGACCTACCCATCCGCCTAGGACCCGAACGTTTCACGGTCTTGCTTGTCGGCATCCTGCTGGGGGCCGCGCCGGGCGCGGCCGCCGGCGGTGGAGCCGCCCGCGGGGAGAGGTGCGGATACTCCGTCCTCGAGGTGCAGGTCCTCTCCGTCGCCGGGAAGACGGTTCCCGGGGCACGGGTATGGGCGAAAGAGAGGGAAGACCGGCCCGGGTTCGACCGGCTCTCTTCATCCGGGGTGACGGACGGCGACGGAGTTGCCGTCCTCGTCCGACTTCGCCCCTCGCACCGGTACCGCGTCACCGCGTTCCACCCGGCCATCGCCGCGGTTTCGAGGAATGACGTGCCTGTCCCCCCCGGGCGAAGTCGTCTCGTCCTCCGGGCGGAGCAGGGGTATGCGATCACCGGCCGGGTCATCGGTTTGACCGGCAAGCCCCGGGCGGGCGTGACCGTGACCCTTCGGCCTCCGGGGAGATCTCCGGTGCCCTTCGAACCTCCCGGGATGCCGAGTTCGGTGACGGATCCCGAGGGAAGGTTCCGGCTGGGGAGAGTCGGGTCCGGAGTCTGGGGCATCGTGGCGAGGGCTCCCCGGCGCGTCGCGTGGCGGGGCGGGGTCAGGGCCGGGAGTACGGGGGTCACGATGCGCTTGAAGCGAGCGCGGGACCTCCTGGCCACCGGCATCTGCGAGGTCCTCCGAGGCTCCGAAGCGACCCTCCGAGGCCTCGATGCACCGTTTATCCTGAAAGGCAGGGTGGACCGGCGGGGAACCCTCCGCATCCCGGGCGTGCCCGCCGGCAGGTTTCGGCTCGCCTTTGCTGCGTCCCACGTTTCGGTGCCCGAGATCGACGTCGGGGACGACGATCCCCCTTCCATCCGTGTCAACGTGCCCTCGGTGCCTCCCGCGCCTCGGATCGAGGTCAGCGGGCGGGTCGTGGGCGCCGACGGATCTCCCGCCGCCCACGCCACGGTCGGCCTCTATGTTGATGCGGGCGGCAAGGGATTCCTGTCCCTCGTCTCCGGCGTGGAGAGGGCCGACGAGGCGGGCGGGTTCGTCCTCCGGGCATACTCTCATCTCGCACGATTCGACTTCCGCGTCCTGGCCCGCCTGAACGGAATGGCCGGTGCTTCCCCCCTCTGCCGGGCCGGCGGGAAGACCCTGTGCATTCTCGATCACAAGGCTCTCGGCCTTGCGGTCCGCGTCCTGGAGACCGGAAGCGATCGACCGTTGCCGGGGTGCAGCGTGCGCGTCCTCTCGCTCCTCCCGGAGACCTCCGACGCACGGACCGGGACGGACGGGAGGATTCCCCCCTTGCGGGGCCTTCTCCCCTTCGACTTGCTGGGGAACGCCCGCTCTTTCCATGGCATCAGGGGGCTTTCGCCGCCCTGGACCCGGAAGCTCCCCGGCGTGGTCGAGGTCCGGGTCTCTCGCGCGCCGTGGCACCTGCCCGCGAACCGCATTCTCATCGCGGGAAGCGAACCGGAGCTGGTGGTGAGGTTGACGCGGGCACCGGTGTTCGAGGGGAAGGTGGTGGATCGAAAGGGGCGGCCGGCCGCGGCCATCCGGATCCGGACCGGCGACGGCGCGGCCGACGCCGACACCGACGACCAGGGGAGGTTCGTCCTCATCGGGAGCCGGAAACCCATGGACCTTTCGCACCTCTTCTGGTCTCCCGTACCTGATTGGGGGCCGGTGGCCCGTCTGCCCGAACTCGAACCCACGGGTGAGAAGGGAGTCTTTCGGATACCCGACGCCCGGCGCCTCCCTCTGGAGCTCACGTTCCCTCCGCGTTACGAAGGATGCTCCGTCCTCCTCACGACTCCGGACGCAGCCCCGCCTTCCGCCGGTCCGACGCCCCAGGGAGTCATCGACTCCCGGGGTCGCTGCACCCCGGGGAGGTTCCTCTCGGGAAGGTATCGCGTTCGCCTGCTCGCGAGAGGGCGAATCGTGAGCGAAGCGGAGCTGGTCCTCGAAGAAGACCCGCCGCGGGAAGGCTGGCGAAAGACCGTGACCCTCCCGGAGAAGAGGTAACCGCGAAGGAGTCGCGCGCTCAGGTTTCGCTCCCCCGTATCCGGGAGCACCGTCACGATCGGCTTTCCCCTGTTCTCCTCCCGACCCGCCTCCTCCCGGGCGGTTCGGAGCGCCGCGCCGCTCGGAAGGGAATTCCTTGGCCGCATCCCGGCCGCGCCTACAATCGCCGACTTGCGCCCGCTCGGGGCGGGGAGAAACCGAGATGTCGATCCACAAGAGCCTGAAGACGCGAGGCAAGCTCGCCCGGACCCGGAGCGTCCTCACGCGCGCCGAGCGCATCGCCGCCCTCGAGGAGCAGCGCCGCTGGCGGGAAGGCGAGTCGATCTACGGCCTTCCCAAGGTGAAGGTCCCCAAGATCAAGGCCGGCGGCAAGAAGAAGAAGAAGAAGGAAGAGTAGCGGCCGAACCGGGGCACGGCCCCGCTCCCATCCCTCCTCCGAGACCGCCGGGGTCCGGCCCGGCGCCTCTCTCCGGGCGCGCCCCGCCGGCTCTCCACGTCCCCCTCGCCGCTCCCGCGGCCCGCCGCCTCCGCCCGCCCGGACGGAGGGATCACGGCGCCCCGGGAACGGGAGGACCGGGGGCTCTTCCCGCACGAGGGGGTGAGGGCCCCGCCGATCCACGCGGCCCCGGGAAGAGTGAAAAAGCCGTGCCTGTCAGCGATGTTTCACGCGGCCCCGGGAAGAGTGAAAAAGCCGTGCCTGTCAGCGATGTTTCACTTCCGGGCGGCCAGCAGGCGCGTCTTGTTCCGCTTCCACCAGGCGGCCCAGGCCTCGGGCCGGTCCCCCTGGTCGACGCCGGTGAGGTCCCGGAGGGCGTTCCGCAGCACGCGGCGTTCCACCAGGGTCATCTTCCGGTTCGCGCCGAGCACCCGGACGTCCAGCACCACCCCTTCCTGGAGGATGCCCACGATGGGGTCGCCGATCTGGGACGCCTGGGCGATCTCCACGTCGAAGTCGCGGATGTAGGAGATCTGGCGGAGGACCTGGAGGTTCACCCGGGTGCTCGGCCCCCAGTTCTGGGCGAGGCGCGTGACGAGGTACTCCACTCCGCGGACGTCGCCGAACCCGGCGACGGCCCGGGCCGCGTTCATCCGGATCGCGGGGCGGCTCGAGCCCAGCACCCGCACCAGGGGGAACAGCGCATCGGGCCGGTCGATCTCGCGGAGGGCCCGGACGGCGACGGCGCGCACCTCCGGCTTCGTGTCGAGGAGGGCGGTACGGATCAGCGGCCGGGCCGCCTCCTCCACCTTCCGGCGGCCGAGCTCCCGGGCCGCGAACGCCCGGATCCCCGCGTCCGAGCGTCCGAGGGCCCGGTAGAGGGGCTTCCTCACCGCCTCCCAGGGGAGCGCCGCCAGGGCGGTCCGCGCGTACTTCGCCACGCGGGGGTTCTCGTCCGCGGCCTTCCGGATCAGATCGGAGGCCTTCCGCTCGTCCCCGGAGAGCGGTCTCTCCCGGGACCTCACCAGGTCCTCGTACTCCGCCTCCTCCGCGAGTACCCAGCGGCCGCCGCGCCTCACGAACCCCTTCGCCGCCAGGGCCTCCTCCCCCGCCACCCAGCGATCCGACACCTTCTCGAAGCCCAGGGCGGACCGGGCGCCGCGGTGGTCGGGATCGATCTCCAGCACCCTCTCGAGATGGGTCTTCATCTCCCGGGCGAGGCCCATCTTCCGGCACCAGAGGGCGAGCAGGAAGTGCCCGGTCGCATCGTCCCGCGCGATGCGGGACCGGCGCTTCCGGTACTCCTCCTGCAGGGATGCGGCGCGATCGATGCGCTCGATCCCGCGCCAGGGGATGCGCACCCGGCCCGCGGCCGTCTCCACGTCCACCGCCAGCATCCCGTCCCTCGCCTTTCCCGCCACCGTCTTCCCGTTCTTCAGGCGCACCACGTCCTGGGCGGGGGCGGCGGCGGAGGCGAGGAGCAGGGCGGCCAGACACCCGATCGTCTTCAGGGGCATGGGATTCCTCCGGTCCCGGTCCTCCATTAGAACGCCCGGGGGACGCGGAGGTTACGATTCGCTCCCTCCCGCGGGCCGTCCCGGGGTCAAGCCCCCCTTCCCCTCCGGCCGATAGGGAACCGTGGCCATCCTCCCGAGGAACCCATGGAACAGCTCCTGGCCCACGTGCTCGAGAGACGGAACCTGACCGGGGCCCGCATGGCGGCGGGCGCGGTGCGCACCCGGTACCAGAGCTCCCCGAAGCGGGTCCTGGCCGCCCTGGGCGCCTGGACCGAGCATCCGGATCCCTGGGCCCGCATCGCCTCCGGGCTGGCACTCGGGACGATCACCGTCCGCAACCAGGAGGACCTGGCCACGGTGATGCCCTGGGTGGAACGTCTGGCCAACGACCGGGACGACGCGGTGCGCCGGCTGGGGGCCTGCGGCGCCCTCGAGCTCATCTGGCTCTATCACTTCGACGAGATCTGGATCGTCATGGAGGACTGGCTCGAGAGGAAGAACGAGCTCGTCCGCCGGGTGGTCATCGACACCATGGGCCGGATCGTGCGCGGGTCCAAGATCAACCGGCCCTCGACCCTGAAGCGCTTCATCGAGCGGGGCATGGCGATCATCGACCGCCTGAACCTCTCCGCCAGCCCGGAGCTGCGCCGGACCCTGGCCTCCACCGTGAACGAGTTCGGGCTCAAGGCGCCCGATCTCATCTCCCCCTGGGTCCGGGAGTGGGCGGGCCGCTCCGACCTGGCCTCGCTCACGCTGGTGAAGGAGGTCCTCGACCTCCCCTTCGGGGACCGGTGCCGGGGTCTCGACAAGACGAAGACGCTCGCCCGGGTCGCGGACGTGGAGGGAGGGATGGTGCGGCAGGTCTCGGCCTGGCTCCGGGAGGGAAAGGGCCGGGTGGAGCACCTCACCATCATCGTGGACCGGCTTCTCGATCCCCTGGAGAGCGAGGGACCGCCCGCCCGCTTCCGGGCCGATCCCTACCGGGGCTGCGAGTTCCGGTGCGAGTTCTGCGCGGCCCGCGCGCTCGCGGAGTACGGCGGGGACACCGCCGAGGAGTTCGTGCGCCGGGTGGTGGTGGTGGCGAACGCCGCCGAGATCCTCGCCCGGGAGCTCCTCGGGGGCCCGGCCTCCCGCGAGAGGGTGGTCGTCGTCGGCACGGATTCCGACCCCTACCAGCCCGCGGAGGAGAAGTTCGAGATCACCCGGGACATGCTGAAGGTCTTCCTGGAGCGGCGCAGCCCCGTGGTCGTCCACACCCGGTCGGAGCTCCTCCTCCGGGACCTCGACATCTTCGAGAAGCTCGCGGAGATCGGCCTGGTGAACGTCCTCGTCTCCCTCCCCACCCCCATCGAGGGCATCCGGAAGAAGCTGGAGCTCGGCGTTCCCTCCGTCTCCGAGCGACTCCGCTGCATCGCCCTGCTCGCCAAGAAGGGGGTCCCCGTGGGGCTCTCCCTCTCCCCCATCCTCCCCCGGCTCACGGATCACCCGGAGGCGATCGAGGAGATCGTGCGCCGGGCGGCGGACGCGGGGGCGGCGTTCGTGGTTCCGGAGGTCCTCCATCTCGGCGGCACGGCCTGGCCCAAGGTGAAGGACTTCCTCGCCACCTACATCCCCGACCTCGTGCCGGAGTACGAGGAACTCTACCGGGGGGGACCGAAGGCCCGGAGGGACTATCGCTCCCGCATCGAGGACGACCTCGTCCCCGCCCTGGCCGCGAAGTACGGCGCCGACCGCACCGGCCTCATGCTGCTCCCGCCCGTCCCCGCCCCGCCGGCGTGAGCCGGGAGCGGGCGCTCAGTCCGCCTTCCCCTTCTTCCCGAGGGCCTTCGAGGAAGCTCCTCGTCCTTCGACATCCAGAGCCGGATGGTCCGGGTGAAGGAGCCGTCCGGATGGGGCTCGATGGTCACGGCGACCTGGCGCCTCTCACCGCCCGGGAGAACGAGGAGCAGGAACCCGAGCAGCGCGGTCCGGGGACTCCTCATGGTTCCACCTCCCTTCCCCGTCATTCTAGCCCGCATTTCTCATCAGGCGTGCGGGCGATGGCTCCAAGCCGGTGCTGGG
>JAOZQC010000515.1 GCA_029932425.1 Planctomycetota bacterium
ACCCGCAAAGCCGGAGAGGGCGGCGGAAAGGGTCTTGGGCTCCTTCAGCGTGAAGCGGAACTCGTCGATGTCCCCCGTCTCGCCGTACCGGGCGAGGGCGCCCGTGACGAAGAGGGGTTTCCGGGTGAGGGCTCCGATGTCCCCCGCGTACCCCGCCGCCTCGGGGTCGTCGTTCGGCTCGCGCTCCGCCACGGGGCCGGCCGCGAGCACCGCGGTGGCGAGAAGCCCGAGCCACAGGGGGATGAACGGCCGCCTGGTCATGGTCGCCTCCCTCGAGTTCCAGGTCCGGGGCGGATTCTACCGCGCCCGCCGCGCGGCGCCGACGGGAGGCCGTCCGTTTCCGAACTTGCCCGTTCGGGAGCCGGTGCCTAACATCGGCCGTTTCCGTTCCGGGAGGTCCCCGTGGAAGAGCAGAGAGAGAACCGGGTGAGGAAGATCGACGCCCTGCGGCGGGCGGGGGTGAACCCCTGGCCGGACCGCTTCGCGAAGACCCACACCACGGCCCAGGCCCGGGCTCTCCCCGAGGGAACGGGGGGCGTGGCGGTGGCGGGCCGCCTGATGCTCGTCCGGCACATGGGGAAGCTGGCCTTCGGCCACCTCCGGGACACGGCGGGGACCCTCCAGATCATGGTGCGCCGGGAGGCGGTGGGGGAGGAAGCCTTCCGGATCTTCAAGAAGCTCGTGGACCTCGGTGATTTCCTGGGGGTGACGGGGCGGATGATGATCACCCGGAAGGGCGAGGTGACGCTCGAGGCCGAGAGGATCGAGTTCCTGGGGAAGGCGTTGCGCCCGCTCCCGGAGAAGTGGCACGGGCTCACGGACCAGGAGCTGTGCTATCGCCAGCGGTACCTGGACCTGGTCATGAACCCCGAGACCCGGGCGAGGTTCGACCTCCGGGCCCGGGTGGTGCGGGAGCTCCGGACCCTCCTCGAGGAGGAGGGGTTCACGGAGGTGGAGACCCCCGTCCTCATGACGAAGCCCAGCGGGGCGCTGGCCCGGCCCTTCGTGACGCACCACCACGCGCTCGACATCGACCTCTACCTGCGCATCGCCCCGGAGACCTACCTGAAGCGCCTCGTGGTGGGAGGCTACGAGAGGGTCTTCGAGATGGCGCGCTGCTTCCGCAACGAGGGCATGGACCCCTCCCACATCCAGGACTTCACCATGCTCGAGTACTACGTGGCGTACTGGAGCTACGAGGAGAACATGGAGTTCACGGAGAAGCTCCTGAAGGGGCTTCTCGAACGCACCTTCGGCACCCTCGAGGCCGCTGGGGAGGCCACGGGGATCCGCTGGTCCGCCGCCTGGCCGCGGGTGGCGCTGGACGATCTGATCCGGGAGGAGACGGGGGTGGATCTCTCCTCCTGTCCCGACGCGGCGGCCCTGCGCCGGGTCCTCGGGGAGCGGGGCCTCGAGATCGAGGAGGCGGAGAAGCTCGGCCGGGGAGCCCTCATCGACCAGCTCTACAAGAAGGTCTGCCGGCCCCGGCTCTCGGATCCCGTCTTCCTGGTCCGGCATCCCATCGATCTCTCCCCCCTCGCCCGCCGCAACGACCGGGACCCCTCGGTGGCGGACCGCTTCCAGCTCGTGGTGAAGGGCTGGGAGATCGTGAACGCCTACTCGGAGCTCGTGGATCCCCTCGACCAGAGACGGCGGTTCGAGGAGCAGGCCCTCCTCAAGGCGGAGGGGGACGAGGAGGCGATGGCCATGGACGAGGACTACCTGCTCGCCATGGAGCACGGCATGCCCCCCATCTCGGGCTGGGGCATGGGCATCGACCGGCTGGTGGCCCTGCTCGCCGGCCGTGCGAACCTGCGCGACGTGATCTTCTTCCCCCTCATGCGGTGAGCCCCTCCGGGGGGGAGGGGCGCGCCGCCGCTTTCGGGGGGTGAGGGCGCGGGCGGCGGGGCTCCTCGTCCTCGATCCGCGTGAGGAGTCGACTCCCCGGTGCGCCCGGCCCCTTCCGGCGCCGGCCCGCCGAAACGGCCCGGGGCGGCCCCCGGGCTCCGTGCCCCGATGCAAGCCCCTTCGCAGAAGCGGCTTGGCGTCACCGCCGGCTCGCGGGGCGGGGAATGCGGGCTAATGCCCCGGGCGTCCGCTGGCCGATAAGTCCCCTGCGGACCCGAGGTGCGGGGCCGCGCCGGGTCGCCCTCGCCGGACCCGGGCCGGATCGAGCTTGGACGGGAGGCTCTTCGCCGCCGGCGGAAGGCGCGGCGCGGGCCGAGGAGCGCATCATGCGGCGTGACCGGGAAGCGCGCGGGTTCACCATCATCGAGCTGATGGTCGTGATCACGGTCATCGTCATCCTCGCCCTCCTCGCCGTGCCTTCCATGATCTCCGCCCGGCTCACGGCGAACGAGACCGCCGCCATCCAGACCCTGCGCTCCATCTGCACCGCCCAGAACCAGTTCCGCCAGAGCGGCAAGGCCGACGAGGACCTGGACTCCGTGGGCGAGTACGGCGGGCTGGGAGAGCTCTCCGGGAGGGTCGGAGTCCGGGGGGGGTCGGTCAAGGTGCCCACCGATCTCACGGCGTCCATGCGCCGCGTGTCCGTGGCGGGGGAGATCGAGAAGTCCGGGTACATCTACCGCATGTACCTCCCCGACGCGGCGGGGGAGGGGGTCCGGGAGAACCCGGGCGGTGGGTACACCCCGGGCATGGTCGATCCGGATCTCTCCGAGATCCTCTGGTGCTGCTACGCCTGGCCCGCCAACTACGGGATCTCCGGCCGCCGGACCTTCCACATCAACGCGAGCGGGGAGATCACCTTCACCGAGCGCCCGGAGTACACCCGGAAGAACTGCGCGGCCCTGGTCCCCGGCAGCGCGTACCTCACCTCGAACTCCAACTCGATCACGGGGCGGCCCGCGGTGGGAACCACCGGCTACGACGGCCGGGTGTGGAGAG
>JAOZQC010000516.1 GCA_029932425.1 Planctomycetota bacterium
CTTCCCCTCGTCCCGGTTCGCCCGAAACCCCAGGTAGGAGGTCACCGCGGAGTAGACGAGCCCCAGGGAGTCGGGGTAGTGGAGCTCCCGGAGGATCTCGATGTCGCTGCCGCGGCCCACCCCGAAGCTGGTGGTGGCCCACTCGCCCAGGCCGTCCGCGGTGAGGATGGCCGCCTCCTCGAACCCGGAGGGGAGGAACGCGCTGGCGGCGTGGGAGAGGTGGTGCAGGAGGGAGAAGACCGGGCCGGAGAAGGAGAGCTCCCGGGCCACGTCGAGGGGCACGGTCAGGCGGTGGGTGAGCCACTCCGGCATGCTGCGGCGGAAGTGGCGGTAGGAGAAGGGCCAGGACTGCACGTGGCCGAGGATGGTGCGGGCGAGCTTCAGGTAGGGCTTTTCGTAGAAGACCACGGTGTCGAGGTCGAGGGTGGTCAGGCCGGCGTGTTGCAGGCAGGAGTTGATCGCCCGGATCGGGAAGTCGGCACAGGCCTTCCGGCGGTTGAAACGCTCCTCCTGGGCGGCGGCGACGATCCGCCCGTCCGAGACGAGACACGCCGCGGCGTCGTGGTAGTGGCAGGAGATGCCGAGGGTGTTCAAGGCACCACCCGCACCGGCCCTCCGCCGGCCCCTACGGACATGATTCCCCGGGCAGCGTGCCGCCGCAGTGGGCCGCGATCGCCCGGAGCTCCTCCGGGTCGAAGTCGGGGCGGAGACGCCGGAGGGCCTCCTCCCGGGTGAGGAGACCGTCACGGATCAGCTTGCTCATCTCCACGTGGTAGTGGGTGTAGCCGTAGTGCCGGAGGGAGAGGTGGGAGGAGAGGAAATTGAGGGAGCAGTTCGTCGATCCCTCCGGGTAGCTCCGGGCGGGCCGTTTCCAGCCGAGCTCCCGCTCGAGCAGGGCGGTGTGGTCCTCCGTGGCCTCCGGCAGGTACCAGTGGGGGGATTCCACCACGATCCTCCCGCGCCGGCCGGCCCGCCGCACCACCTCCTCCATGGTGGCCGGGAAGTCTCCGTACTTCGGGTCGCCGCGGAGGGTGGCCAGGAACTCCCGGGTGGCGCGGGCCATGGCCCGGTACTCGGGGCTCCCCCCGTCGTAGCGTCCCCGGACGGCATCCTCCCGGCGGGCGAGCTGGCCCCTGGTCCAGCCGGCGATGACCAGGGGGGTCCGGTAGCGCCTGGCGGTCTCGAACACGAGCTGCATGTAGTAGATCGAACACGGATGGCAGAGCACCACCTTCGCCCCGGTCTCGATGATCCGCCGGAACAGGTCCAGCATGTACCCGCTCCGGTGGACGAGGAGATCCACCCCCAGGGCGTCCACGGCGTTCTTCACGTTGGCCATGGCCTCCTCGGTCTCGAAACCGAGATCGAAGGTGAAGGCCAGGGGGGACATGTGGTAACGGCGCTTCATGAAATAGAGGGCGGCGGTGCTGTCCTTCCCCCCGCTCAGCATCACCAGGCAGTCGTACCGGCCCCGGCCGCGGTACTTCCCGAGGCGGCGGACGAAGTCCGTCTCCAGCGGCTGCCGCTCCTCCCCTCCCGCCGCCGCCCGGTGCTCGTGATCCCGGCACACGTTGCAGATCCCCTCGCCGTCCAGGTGAAGATCCGGGCCGGTCCCGGGCAGCACGCAGCGGGTGCAGATGGGGGTGCCCATGGGCTCAGAGCCCCGCGTAGATGAAGGTGAGCACCGCGGTGGGGCCCAGGTAGAAGGCCAGGATGGTGAGCACCACCAGGGTGAAGAGGATCGGCGCGATGAAGTACATCTTGTGGGCCCGCACCAGGTGCAGCATCTCCCGGGCGATGAACCGGATCCTCCTCACCGCCGTCCCCCGATCATGACTGCTTCACCAGGGCGGCCGGGTCCAGGTCGTAACCCGTCGCCTCCCGCCAGCCGCGGTCCCCGGGCGGCCGGTGGTGGAGCGTCCGGCGGGCGAAGAGGGACATGAGGGCGCGGGAGAGCCCTAAACCCACGAAATAGAGGAGAAAAAGGGAGACGGCCAGGATGACCCGCCGGGTGCCCCGGATCACGGGGCGCTGGAAGCGGGCCAGTCCGCGGGCGATTCGCCGTAACACCATGCGGGGCACTCCCGGAAACGTGATCTACCGGTCACCACGGGAACCATATCCGCCGAAGCCGGTCAAGTTCCGGGGTGAATATCGTCGCGATCCCCCGGCGAAGGCGGGCGTCCCCGGGACCCGGTCAGCGCCGCGGGCCCACCAGGTGCTCCCGCACGAGCACCTCGAGAAGTTCCCGGGCCATGATCTCGTGGCCGGCCTCCCGGGGGTGGTTGAAGTCGAAGAACAGGCGGCCGTCGGGGATGCCATCGGCCACCGCCCTCTCAAAGGCGAGCTCCTGGTCCGCGAGGACCACGCCGGGGTCCCGGGCCAGCTCCCGGATGATGGTGTTGAACCCGCTGAGGGCCCGGAAAACGTAGGGATCGTGGTCCTTGGCCAGGACGAAGAACCGGCGGGCCCGCGGCCAGTCCTCGAGCCCCTCGAAGGCCCGGGCGGTGAGATAGAAGAACTCGGCGATCCGCGGATCATCGGCGAACTCCCGCCGGGCGGTCTCGAGTTCCGCGAGCGCCGAATCAAACCGGCCGGCGTCGATCAGCTCCCCGGCCTCCTTGCAGACCTTCGCAAACCGCGCGGTCCGCTCCGGGGGGATGTCACGAAGAACGATCTCCCGGGCCACCGGCACCTCGTGCAGCATGGCACTGGGGGGAATGCGGAGGTTCGCCGGCACGGTGCAGAGCACGAGAGGCACCCCCGCCTCCCGGCAGGAGGTCTCGATCTGACGGAGGTTTCGCCGGGAGTGCTCGAGCAGCGCCTTGATTTCGAAGGGCCCGCGCACCACGTCCTCGTCGAGGATGGGCAGAAACGGGGAGTCATACGATGCATCCTTCCG